>NZ_JBHXME010000023.1:0-81766 GCF_042721125.1 Streptomyces sp. NPDC058469 | reverse complement strand
GTACGGCCCGTTCACGAGCACGCTGCAGGCCGTGAACCGGATCTTTCACTTACCTGACTGGTTTACGACCCTCAGACGCCCGTCGACGGAACGTTCCGTCGGCGGGCGTTGTCCATACACGGATACCCTTGACAGGTGACCGACGCCCAAGAAACCGCAGCAGACAGCTCACTGCGAACCACCGGAGGCGCCCCTCCGGACGACGTCGAACCGGCGCCGATCCCTTTGCTTGAGCCCCGGGAGGGCATTCCGCCCGTGATCGCCGACGAGGAGTCCCTCGCCGAGGTGATCGCGGCCTTCGCCGCCGGCACGGGTCCCGTGGCCGTCGACGCCGAGCGCGCGTCCGGCTACCGCTACGGGCAGCGCGCCTATCTGGTGCAGCTGCGCCGCGAGGGCGCGGGCACCGCACTGATCGACCCCATCGCCTGCCCCGACCTGTCGGGCCTCGGTGAGGCCATCGCCGGCGTCGAGTGGGTGCTGCACGCCGCCACCCAGGACCTGCCCTGTCTGCGCGAGATAGGCATGGTGCCGACGCGGCTCTTCGACACCGAGCTGGCGGGTCGGCTCGCCGGATTCCCCCGGGTCGGCCTGGGCGCGATGGTCGAGAACGTCCTCGGTTTCGTCCTGGAGAAGGGGCACTCCGCCGTCGACTGGTCCACCCGCCCGCTGCCCGAACCCTGGCTGCGCTACGCCGCCCTCGACGTCGAACTCCTCGTCGACCTGCGCGACGCCCTGGAGAAGGAACTCGACCGGCAGGGCAAGCTGGACTGGGCCCGCCAGGAGTTCGACGCGATCGCGGCGGCACCGCCCGCCGAACCCCGCAAGGATCCGTGGCGTCGTACGTCCGGGATGCACAAGGTACGGCGGCGCCGGCAGCTCGGTGTCGTACGGGAGCTGTGGCAGACGCGGGACCGGATCGCGCAGCGGCGGGACGTGTCGCCGGGGAAGGTGCTGTCCGACGCGGCGATCGTGGAGGCGGCGCTCTCGCTGCCGCTGGACGTGCAGGCGCTGGCCGCGTTGAACGGGTTCGGGCATCGGATGGGGCGGCGGCAGCTGGAGCAGTGGCAGACTGCGGTCGATCGGGCCAAGGCCCTGCCCGACTCGGCGCTGCCGCAGCCCGGTCAGCCGGTCACCGGGCCGCCGCCGCCGCGTGCCTGGGCCGACAAGGATCCCGAGGCCGCGGCTCGGTTGTCCGCGGCGCGCGCTGCGGTGTCGGCGGTGGCCGAGGGGCTCAACATGCCTCAGGAGAACCTCATTACTCCGGACACTGTGCGGCGGGTTTGCTGGGAGCCGCCGCGGAACGTGGACGCCGAGTCTGTGGGAGCCGCGCTTGCCGGGTACGGGGCTCGGGCCTGGCAGGTTGAGCAGGTTGCGCCGGTTTTGGTGGACGCGTTGACCGCCAAAGCGCCGTAAGAGGTTTCTGTCGTAGCGCGGGTGCGGGTCCGTTGTGGCTTGTCGCGCAGTTCCCCGCGCCCCTTCGGGGGCGCCTCAAGTGGTCCCGGGTACGTCGAGATCGCGCCAAGATCCTTGTGCGACATGTGCAGGCATGTAGGGCGCAAGGGTCTTCGGAGTGTGACGTTCGCCGCTTGGGGCCCCGAGACTGGGCAGCCTGGTTACCCACAAGTAGCATGGTTCCTGAGCGCGCGCTCAGCGCATCGCAGCAGTGCAGATCCCGCACCCTGGAGGAGAGCCAATCGTGCCTCGTACCGTCAGGGACGTCGTCTTCGTCGACGGCGTCCGCACCCCGTTCGGCAAGGCGGGCCCGAAGGGCATCTACCACGAGACCCGGGCCGACGACCTCGTCGTGAAGGCGATCCGGGAGCTGCTGCGCCGCAACCCCGGACTCGACCCCGCGAAGATCGACGAGGTCGCGATCGCCGCGACCACGCAGATCGGTGACCAGGGGCTCACGCTCGGTCGTACGGCCGGCATTCTCGCCGGGCTGCCGCAGTCGGTGCCCGGTTACTCGATCGACCGCATGTGCGCGGGCGCGCTGACCGCCGTCACGACCACCGCGGGCTCCATCGCCTTCGGCGCCTACGACGCCGTCATCGCCGGTGGTGTCGAGCACATGGGCCGCCACCCCATGGGCGAGGGCGTGGACCCGAACCCGCGGTTCGTGAGCGAGAAGCTGGTCGACGACTCCGCGCTGTTCATGGGCATGACCGCGGAGAACCTGCACGACCGCTACCCGACGATCACCAAGCTGCGCGCCGACGAGTACGCGGTGCGCTCGCAGGAGAAGGCCGCCAAGGCGTACGCCAACGGCAAGATCCAGCAGGACCTGGTGCCGATCTCGGTGCGCAACACCAACGAGCAGGTGGGCGAGACCGGTTGGGGTCTGGTCACCGCCGACGAGCCGATGCGTCCGGGGACGACCCTGGAGAACCTGGCCGGTCTGAAGACGCCCTTCCGTGTGCACGGCCGGGTCACCGCGGGCAACGCGGCCGGTCTGAACGACGGTGCCACCGCGTCGATCCTCGCGAGCGAGGACTTCGCCCGCGAGAACAACCTGCCGGTGAAAATGCGGCTCGTGTCGTACGCCTTCGCGGGCGTCGAGCCGGAGGTCATGGGCTACGGCCCGATCCCCGCGACCGAGAAGGCGCTCGCCAAGGCGGGCCTCTCGATCGAGGACATCAACCTCTTCGAGATCAACGAGGCCTTCGCCGTACAGGTGTTGGCCTTCCTTGAGCACTACGGCATCGCGGACGACGACGAGCGCGTCAACCAGTACGGCGGCGCGATCGCCTACGGCCACCCGCTGGCCTCCTCGGGCGTCCGCCTGATGACGCAGCTGGCCCGTCAGTTCGAGGAACAGCCGAACGTCCGCTACGGCCTGACCACCATGTGCGTCGGCTTCGGTATGGGCGCCACGGTCATCTGGGAGAACCCGCACTTCGAGGGGGACAAGTGAGCACCACCACCGAGCTTCTGAAGGGTGCGGCCGAGCTGTTCCCCGACGAGGTCGTGACGTCCGCGCACGTCCGTCACCTCGAACTGCCGTACAGCGCCGGGCGGTTCGCGCTCATCACGCTGGACAACGGCTTCGACCACACCAAGCCGACCACCTTCGGCCCGGCCTCGCTGGCGAACCTCAGCATCGCCGTCGACCAGGTCGAGAAGGAGGCGGCGGCCGGCGAGATCGTCGGTGTCGGCATCACCGGCAAGCCGTTCGTCTTCGCCGTCGGCGCGGACCTGAAGGGCGTGGAGCTCCTCAAGAACCACGACGACGCGCTCGCCATCGGCAAGGGCGGCCACGAGGTCTTCAAGCGCCTCGCGGACATCGCGGTGCCGACCTTCACGTACTACAACGGCGCGGCCATGGGCGGCGGTGTCGAGGTCGGTCTGCACTGCGAGTACCGCACGGTGTCGAAGCACATCGCGGCCTTCTCGCTGCCCGAGGTCTTCCTCGGCCTCGTTCCCGGCTGGGGCGGCTGCACGCTGCTGCCGAACCTGATCGGCGCCGACAAGGCCGTCTCGGTGATCATCGAGAACAGCCTCAACCAGAACAAGCAGCTCAAGGGCCAGCAGGTCTTCGACCTCGGGATCGCCGACGCGCTCTTCGAGGGCGCCGACTTCCTTGAGCAGTCCCTGATCTGGACGGCCAACGTCCTCAAGGGCGAGATCAAGGTCGAGCGTCCGGCGATCGACCGCGGCGAGGCCTGGGACCAGGCCGTCGCCAAGGGCCGTTTCGTCGCGGACTCCAAGGTGCACGGGGCTGCCCCCGCCGCCTACCGCGCGCTCGACATCATCGGGGCCGCGAAGAACGGCGACCTCCAACAGGGCTACGACGCCGAGGACCTGGCGCTCGCCGACCTGATCATGGGTGGCGAACTCCGCGCCGGTATCTACGCGTTCAACCTCGTCCAGAAGCGCGGCAAGCGTCCGGCGGGTGCGCCGGACAAGTCCCTGGCGCGTCCGGTGACGAAGGTCGGCGTCGTGGGCGCGGGCCTGATGGCCTCTCAGCTCGCCCTGCTCTTCCTGCGTCGCCTCGAAGTACCGGTCGTCCTCACGGACATCGACCAGGAGCGCGTCGACAAGGGTGTGGGCTACGTCCACGCCGAGATCGAGAAGCTGCTGTCGAAGTCCCGTATCAACCAGGACAAGGCCAACCGCCTCAAGGCCCTGGTGACCGGTGTGCTGGACAAGGCCGAGGGCTTCTCCGACGCCGACTTCATCATCGAGGCCGTCTTCGAGGAGATCGGCGTCAAGCAGCAGGTGTTCGCGGAGGTCGAGGCGGTCGCCCCGGCGCACGCGATCCTCGCCACCAACACCTCCTCGCTGTCCGTGAGCGAGATGGCGTCGAAGCTGAAGAACCCCGAGCGGGTCGTCGGCTTCCACTTCTTCAACCCGGTCGCGATTCTCCCCCTGTTGGAGATCGTGCGCGGCGAGCAGACGGACGACGCCTCGCTCGCGACCGCCTTCGCGGTCGCCAAGAAGCTGAAGAAGACAGCGGTGTTGGTGAAGGACGCCCCGGCGTTCGTCGTCAACCGCATCCTCACCCGCTTCATGGGCGAGATCCAGAACGTCATCGACGAGGGCACGCCGGTCGCGGTCGCGGAGAAGGCCGTGGAGCCGCTCGGCCTGCCGATGTCCCCGCTGGTTCTCCTTGAGTTGGTCGGTCCGGCGATCGGTCTGCATGTCTCGGAGACCCTCAACCGGGCCTTCCCGGACCGCTTCACGGTCTCCCCGAACCTCGCGGCCGTCGTCAAGGCGGGCAAGCGCGGCTTCTACGTGTACGACAGCGGGAAGCCGGAGTTGGACCCCGAGGTCGCCGCGCTCCTCCAGCAGGGCGACAGCGTCCTGACCGAGGAACAGGTGCGGGACCGGGTCCTGGACGCGGTGGCGCAGGAGATCGGCCTGATGCTCGACGAGGGCGTCGTCGCCGAGGCCCAGGACATCGACCTGTGCCTGATCACGGGCGCCGGCTGGCCCTTCCACCTGGGCGGCATCACGCCGTACCTGGACCGGGAGGGTGTGTCGGAGCGGGTGAACGGCAAGCCGTTCCTGGCGGCGGGTGTGGCGAGCGTTCCGGCGTAACCGCCGTCGTACGTAACGACCGTTGTACGGGCGTGACTTGAAGAGGGCCTCCGCTTTCGGGCGGGGGCCCTCTTCTCATGCTTCGGCCTGGGCCGCCGCGAGCCGTGCTTTCAACTCGGCGTTCTCCGCCTCCAGATGCGCGATGCGCTTGCGGGCGAAGTACAGCTCCATGACGGCGTCGTGGAACTCGGAGACGAGTTCGTCGGGGGTGAGTTGCATGCCGAATTCCCTTTACGCGGAGGCCAGTTGGGTGACCGTGCCGGCGGAACCCTTCCAGAACAGTCTGCCGTCCCGGGCGAAGAGGGAGCCGCCGCCGGCCGCTGCGGGCGCGTTGGTCGGTTCCGTCGTGACGTTCGCGAGGCGTACCGCGCCCTCGGCGAGGATGGCCGACGCGGCGCCGTTCCGCTGGACCACGTGCAGTTGGGACTGGGGCGTGGCCCCGCGGTCGATGCCGACGCCGATCCGGCCGGTGCCCTTGACGACGAGGTCGTCCAGGCCGTCGTTGTTGCGCAGGACGAGCAGGGCGCCCTTGGTCGCGCCGTTGGTGGCGGTCAGATAGATGCCCTGGGAGGCCGTGCCCGCCGTCCGAAGGTCGATGGACAGCGCGGAGGCGTTCGCGTCCGAACCGTCGGCGTACCCCACGTGGGCGATCTTCAGCGTGCCGCGGCCGGTCTCCACGCCGGTCAGATACATCGCCGAGGTCTCGGGGTTGTCCGAGGTCACGTTGAGCGCCACCGCCGCCCCTGACGTGGCCTTGTGGTTGATGGTCACCGTGTGGGCGGTCGTGGACGTGCCGTAGAACTGGGCGGGTGCGGCGTAGTCGGTGTACTCACCGTCGGCCGCCGCGTCCGTGCCGGCGGCGACGGTGACGGCCCCCGCGGTGAAGGCGCCGAGGAAGATTCTTCGTCCAACTGTCATGGGGTGTACGACCCTTCGGTCGGCGGGTTGGTTGTCCGGTGCCTCAGTACGTTCCGCCGTAGTACGACGCGGGGGTCATGCCGGCCGAGGCGTGCATGACCGTGAAGGGGACTGTGGTCACCGGAGACTCCGTACCGGAGGCGTCGACGGCGAAGACGTCGATGACATGCGGCCCCGCGGCCCACTGCCAGCCGGCCTCCCACGACCACCCGCCGTTCGGAGCGACGGCCGTGCCGCCCAGCAGGACTCCGTTCTCCCGGAACCCGACCTGGGTGGAGGCGGCGGCCGAGCCGGTGAAGACGACGCGTGGGTCCAGCACCTGCTCATGGGCCACGGGTTCCAGCACCACCGGCGCGGAGGTGCTCGGCCCGACCGTCGAGATCATCGAGGTCCGGCCCACGGCCGGGGACGAGGTGCCTGCCGAAGTGACGGCCGCCGCCCCGGAGTCGACGGCCGTGAAGCGCGCCTCGGTGCGCCGGGACTGGAAGCCCGCCGCGTCCACGCCGTAGACCTTCACCGGGTGCTCGCCCTTGCTCCAGGCCCTGCCGAGTTCCCAGGACCAGGCGCCGTGGGCGTCCACGTCGGTCTGTCCGAGGTACTTGCCGTGCTCCCAGACGATCACCCGGACCGCTCCCGGGGCGTAGCCCGCGAGTTGCACGGCGTCCCTGCGGACCTCCGTCCCCGGCGCGGGTGTCGTCACCGTCGGGGGCAGGAACTCGTCCCCGCGCACCATGCTCGTGGCGGCGAGGTAGGAGTTGATGGCGGACCTGTCGCGGTCCGGCTCCTCGAACCCGTTGCTCACGAAGCCGAGTCGTGGGGCGATGCCGTCGATCAGGAGGTTGACGATTCCCATCAGCATGGGAACGTTGCGTCCCGCGATCTGCGTGTGGTCCGCGATGTGCGGGGAGTCGCTGAAGACGAAGCTGAAGTTCTCGTAGTGCTGGAAGAGTCCGAGGAACGGCTCCACCTGGGTGGGATACTGGTCGTCCTGAGGCGAGGAGACCAGGTAGACGTTGGCCGCGCGGTTGACGCCGGAGCGGACCAGGTCGGGGACGAGCGAGTCCACGATCCGCACGTTCTCCTCCGGCACGCCCTCACCGAGCATGAACCGGGCGACACCTGGGTGCACGTTCTTCACGTACGTGCCGATCGAGAACTGGGGCGCGATGGCGACGATGTTCTTGAAGCCGTACTTCAGGCCGAAGTAGAGGGCCGCGCTGCCGCCCTTCGAACCGCCCCACAACGTGACGGATTCGGTGGTGAGGTCGAGGGACTTCATCACGTTCGAGATGAGGGTGACGACGGACTGCTCCAGGCCGAAGTCCATCTCCTTGCACAGGTAGTAGCTCCGGTTGCCCTCGAAGTTGTCCCGGATCCAGAGGATGTTCGCGCGCAGCTTGTCGAAGACCCCGTTGGACCAGCCGTAGTCGCCGGGCGCGGAGAAATTGGCGAAGACGACGACCAGGTGCCGGTTGCCCTTCTGGGCGTGGGCGAAGCGGTACTCGACCGGGAACGCCCCTGCGGCTTCGATGCCGGTGAGCAGGTGCCTCCCGTTCGCGGGTGCTGGGGACATGGGCGGAATCCGTTTCTGAGGTGTGTCCGGGTTCAGTGGGCGGGGTGTGCCGGACCGGCCGCGGTCCGGATGACGGCGAAGGTGACGGGGGCGGGCGGGGACTCCGTCCCGGCCGCGTTCACCGCGAACACCTCGACGGTGTGCATGCCTTCGGCCCACCGCCAGTCCGCGTTCCAGAGCCAGCGGCCGTCGGGGGCGAGGGCGCAGGAACCCAGGAAGACCCCGTTCTCCCGAAAGCCCACCTGGGTGGCGCCATTGGCGGCGCCGGTGAAACGGACCTGCACGTCGAGGAGTTGCTGACGGGGCTCCGGCGTGTGCACCAGCGGGGGCAGCAGGGGCCCGGGACCCCCCTGACCGTCCATCGGCGCCGCGACATGTTCCGAGGCGCTGAACTGCACCTCCGTGCGCCCGGACTGGTAGCCGCTGGCGTCGACGGCGAAGAGCCGCACCCGGTGCTCACCGGCGCCCCACGGCTGCTCCCGGTACCACGTCCACCCGCCGTCGGCACCGACGGGCGCCGACGACAAGTACTTGCCGTTCTCCCAGATGCTGACGCGCACCGCGCCCGGCGCCCGGCCGACGAAACGGACGTCCGCCGCGGGCAGCAGGTCATGCGGCTGGGGCGCGGTCACGACCGGTGCGGCGAACGAGTCCTGCACCACTGAGGTCGATTCCAGGAAGGACGTGATGCCCGACTTGTCGGCTTCTGGATCTTCGTAGCCGTGCCGGGTGACCCCCAGGCGCGGCGCCATCCCCTCCACGAGGAGGTAGGCGATGCCCAGCAGCGGGGGTGTGTTGCGCTGGGTCACCTTCCCGTGGTCGGTGATGAACGGGGACTCGCTGAAGATGAGGTTGAAGTTCGGGTACCGCTGGAGCAGCCCGAGGAAGGGCTCCACCTGAGTGCTGTACTGCTCGTCCTGCGGCGATGACACCAGGTAGAGGTTGGCCTCCGCGTTGGCCCCCGATGCCAGCAGATCGGGCAGGACCGCGTCGAGGACACGGACGTTGTCGTCGGCCATCGCCTCGCCGAGCATGTGCCGGCCGGTTTCGGGATAGACGTCGCGTACGAAGGTGCCGATCCGCAACTGCGGGACGCTGGCGACGATGTTGCGGAAGCCGTACCTGAGCCCGAAGTGGAGTGCCGCGCTGCCGCCCTTCGAACTGCCCCACAGGGTCACGTCCCCCGGTGTCAGCCCGAGGGACTTCATCACTCTCGTGATGAGCCCGAGCACGGACTGCTCGACCGTGAAGTCCATCTCCTTGCACAGGTAATAGGTGTTCTGGCCGCCGAACCGGTCGCGGATCCAGAGGATGTTGGACCGCAGGTTGTCGAGGATGCCGGTGGCCCAGCCGTAGTCGTCCGGGGCATAGATGTTGGCGAAGACGACCATCAGATGCCGGTTGCCGCTGCGTGCGTGGGTGAACCGGTACTCGACGGGGTGGGCGCCCGAGGCGTCGATCCCTCCGATCACCTTGCGACCCTTGCCAGTTGCTTCAGACATGGTGCGCTTTCACTCTCGTCGGGTGCTGCGGAGCCGGGCCGGTGCGGGGTCGGATCGGGAGGTCGGCCATGATGTCGTGATGCATCCGGCTACCTCCCCGCCCGGGTCCGGGCACATGGGCCTCCCGTGGCGCAGGCTCGCCGTCGCCGCGGCGGCTCTGCTGGGACTCGCCACCGTGGTGACCGTGGCCCGGACGTACGGGCCCACCCGCTCTGCCGCGTCCACCCGGGCACTGACCGTGGCGACGTGGAACATGTGCGGTGTCCGACAGTGGGGTTGCGCCGACACCGGCGGCTGGGCGGAGAAGAAGACGCAGTTGAACCGCCTCGCCACCCGGGCGGGGGCTCAGGTGATCTTCCTCCAGGAGACCTGCGGTGCGGAGCTGGAGTCGGTGCGCCGGGGACTCGGCAGCTCCTGGCACACGGTGTTCCACGCCTACTCCGGCCGCGACCGGGCCGGGCACACGACACCGATCCGCTGCACGACGCCCGGCGCGGGCACCGCGGGTTTCGCGATCCTGTCCGCCCATCGCCTGTCGGCCGTCGCCGTCGTGGCCTCGCGGCAACCCACCGTGGGGGTTCAGCGCGGCATCCTGTGCGCCACCGTCACGGCACACGACCTCCGGGTGTGCACCGCCCACCTGAGCCCGCGGCACAGTGACGCCGCGCACCCCGGCTGGGAGTTCCGTGACGACCAGCTGAAGGCACTGACCCGCGCGGCAGCCGCGCGACGCACGGTGTACGGCGGTGATCTCAACGTGAATCCGCCGGGATCCCGCAACCCCTTCTCCTGGGTATGGCCGTCCGGCCCCTACACCACCCAGCGGGAGTGCGACCAGACGTCCGCGTCCTCCCGAGCGGGCCGGGCGACCCATGTGTCCGGCCACAAGTTCGACTACCTCTTCACCGCGCTGCCGAGGGTCGGCTGCACGGTGCGCGACACCGGTACGTCGGACCACCTGGCCCTGCTGCTGCGGGTGCGCACGGGCTGAGCGAAGCCCGCGGCGGCCCTCGACGGTGGTGTCGAGGGCCGAGGGTCCGTTCACCGGCATCACCATGGAGTGCCGCGATCGTTCGGCGTCATACGACCACGCCCTCGACAATCCGTCCCGGGGGCGCCGGCTCGGCAGAGGAACGATCCTGCTGTCCGCCCGTGGGCGCGGCCGACCACTCGGGCCGCATCATCTGCGGCTGCGGCCCGTCCGGTGCACCACGGGAGACGAAGGTGTCGGCCGGCATGGGCTGAGCGGGCAGCGCGTTCACGGACCGGGCGACACCGGTCGGGGTCCGCGCCGGGTGCCGCTGCGGGGTGAACCAGTGCTGGGCGTTCCAGCTGATCGGCGTGAGCGCACGGCCCGAGTGACTCGTGTCCACGGAGCCCACGGCGGGCGCCCGCGCCTCCTCCGGCACGAGGTCGCCACCGGCGATCAGCATCCGGTCCGCGAGCCGTGCCGAGGCGTAGCCGTCGTCGAGGTCGCAGAACTCCCGCCGGAACCAGCGGTAGCGCTCGGCGTAGGCGTCCTGTATCCGGTCGATCTCCCGGATGGCGGTCACCAGGTCCTCGGAGGAGTAGACCAGCGGGCCGGGCGCACTCCGCTCGAAGTCGAAGTAGAAGCCGCGCAGCGTGTCCCGGTAGTGGTCCAGGTCGTAGGTGAAGAAGAGGATCGGACGCCCGGTGTTGACGTAGTCGAACATCAGGGACGAGTAGTCCGTGATCATCACGTCGGTGATCAGGGACAGATCGGCCATGTCCGGGTAGTCCGAGACGTCGAAGACGAAGCCGTCACCGGCCCCCGGTACCGGGTCGACCACGTTGGGGTGGCGGCGGACCAGCAGCACGTGGTCGGCTGCCAGGCGGGCCCGGGCGTCCGCGAGGTCGACACGGAAGTCCAGCTTGTACTTGCCGGGAGCGTAGAACTGGTCGTCGCGCCAGGTGGGCGCGTACATCACGACCCGCTTGCCGTCGGGCAGGCCGATGCGCCGGCGGATCTCCTGCTCCTGCTGTTCCGTACCGGGTCTGCGCAGGATGTCGTTGCGCGGGTAGCCGGACTCCACCATCTCGCCCGGGAATCCGAAGGCGCGCTTGAGGATCGGGGTGGAGAAGCTGTTGGGCGAGACCAGCATGTCCCAGTTCTGCACCTCCTTCTCGACCCGTTCCAGGTAACGCTGGTCCGCGAAGTGGATGGCCTCGATGTCGTGGCCGATCTTCTTCAGCGGGGTGCCGTGCCAGGTCTGTACGACGACCTGGCCGTCGCGCTTCTCGAACCAGTCGGGCAGGTGGTTGTTGGCGACGACATACCGGCTGGTGGCCAGTGCCTCGTACCACTGCGGCGACCACATGCGCACGGGCGTGGCGGTCGGCGGGACCTGGACCTGGTCGTCGCGTACGACCCAGAGGTGCTCCATGTCGACACCCCGCCGCACCAGTTCCTCGTGCAGGGCGCGGGGGCTGTCGGAGTACTGGGTGCCCTTGAAGGCGTCCAGCAGGATGGCGGGGCGTACCTTCTTCCGCCGTGCGGCCGGGTAGCCCTTGGTCCGCAACAGCTTCTGGCGGTAGGGGCCGCGGGCGTGGTCCGGCATGGCGGAGTGCACCAGGAGGGACAGCCGGTCGTAGGCCTCGGCCTGGAGTTCGTAGCGGCGCTCGTTTCCCTCGTAGTCCTGCGGGAAGGCCTCGACGAGGGACTGCTCGATCTTCACCATGAGGTCTTCGAGCCGGTCCTCACGGGCCACCGAGGACAGGTCCTGACGACGCAGGAAGAAGTCCCACCGCCCGGCGGCCAGCGGGATCTCGCCGGCCAGGGTCCGCATGCCGGCCGGCGACAGGACGGCGCGGAACGCGTTGCCGTCCCATTGGAGCGGGACGGTCCGTTCCGCCCCGTGCGCCCGCGAGCGCACCACGAGATGAGCGTCGCGGTACTCCCGTGCGGAGAGCCGGTCGGCGGCCAGATAGCGGCCCGTGATCTCCAGTGAACCGTCCTCGCCCCAGGTGAAGTCACTCGCCATGGGCAGGGTCGCGCGCTCGAAGACCACGAGGTAGCCGGAGCCGTTGCGGTGCACGACGACCTCCCGGTCGCCCTCCTTGGTCTGTAGCGCGGAGGGCATGCGGTAGTGCCCGTCGGGCGTCTCCTCCGCGACCACCGGATAGATGGTCATCTTGCGGCCCTCGACATGGAAGGTGGTCTTCCAGCCGTTGCTGTCCATGTTCCAGGACTCGGGCACGTCCGCCCCGGCCTGGGCGTCGGCACGGTAACCCGGTATGAGGACGCGCAGCGGAACCCGGGCCGTGAACATGCACCAGCCCTCGCCGCCGGGTCTGAAGTGGACCCGCGCGTCGTGCTCCCCGGTCCCGCTCATGCTGGTGACCCGGAGCTTGCCCCACTCGGGGACCTTGGGCCCGAGATAGACGCCGTTCAGCTCCAGTTGGTCGCCGTTGACGCGGTGACCGGTGATCCGGCAGCGCACGATCTCCACGCGTAGCTTGAGCTTGCCCTGCAGAAACACCGGCAGGACACGGGTGTTCTTGTCGACGTAGCGGTACGGCGGGTTGGCGGCGGATCCGGCGCCGCCGCGGTCGATGCCCCGGTAGCGGAACAGGCCGCGGCTGAGCACTCCGGCGGCGACGTCCCAGGTGCCCTCGACCCACTCGCCCTTGCGCTTGAGACGGGTGGTGTCGATCCTGGCCTCGAAGCCGGCCCAGTCGTAGCAGTAACGATTCTGGTTGGACTGCTCGGTGGCCTGCGGCGCGTACGTGGTCTTCGCCGTGGCGATCACCATCCGCCCCTGCTTCTTGTTGCGCAGGGCGATCGCCTTCACCGACATGTGCTTCTTGTGCACGTTGATGAAACGGACGTACGCCGAACCGCGCAGGGTGAGCAGATGACCGTTCGTGCTCCAGCGGGCCCCACCGAGCGACCCGTGCAGCGAGAACTCTTTGTCGAGCCGGTAGGCCTTCTTGTCGAGGCCGACCTCCCGGTCCCCGAGATAGGGGTACTTGAGGTAGCGGTGGAACCGGCGCTGAACGGGCATCGGGCCGCCACGCCGCTCGAACTGGATGACCTCGAGCAGCTCGGGCAGCCGCCGGTCGCGCACCAGGAGCCACTTGACCCGGGCGTCGGCCGGCAACTCGTCGATGATGGTGGTGTCCGCCTCGTCGAGGAACTCGTTGGCCCACTCCATGAAGGCCTGCTGGTACTCCTCGTCGGCGTCCGGGAGCACCTTCAGATGCAGCATCAGGTCGGACTTGAGGCAGGCGAGGTCGTACTTGCGCTTGCTCTCCTCGTACAGCCGCGAGCGCCGTTCGGCCAGGAAACGGCTGACCGACCGGACGGCGGCGACCCGGTCACGCAGGTTGGACAGCTCGGTGTGGCGCTGGGTGATCGAGGGGGCCGCGCCGCCCTCGCGACGGCGCCAGTAGTAGACGATGTCGGTGATGACGTCGACCTTGGCGGCCCGGAAGTGGGCGAACATGTTGACCCAGGAGTCCTCGTAGAGGACTCCTTCGGGGAACTCTATGAAGTGGTAGTCCCAGAAGGACCGCCGGAACAGCTTGTTCCAGACGGTGCGGTCGTAGATGAGCGCTTCGAACCTGGTGATGTGGGTGCCGCGCCGGTTCTTCTGCATCGGGGTCTTGTGCAGCGGGGACTGCCACTTCTTGGTGGAGTTCATCATCTGCACGTTGCCCGAGACGAAGTCCGAGCCGGACTCCTCCAGGGTGCGTACGAGCAGTTCGTAGGCGTGCTCCGGAATCACGTCGTCGCCGTCGACGAACGCGACGAACTCCCCGCGCGGATGCATGGCCCGCAGGCCGGTGTTCCGGGCGTGCCCCGGCCCGTGCGACTCCTGGCGGATCAGCCGGAAGCGCGGGTCCGCCGCACAGAACTCGGCAACGATCTCCGTCGAACGGTCGGTGGAACCGTCGTCGACGAGGATCACCTCGAAGTCGCGGAACGACTGACGCGCGATCGACTCCAGACATTCAGCGAGATAAGCCTCAACATCCTGAAAGGGAACGACAACACTGAGACGCGGATGATCCGCCAACTCCGACTCCTACCGAGACAATTCGCCCGCTGAGCTTGGTCGAGAAGCCCACTGCGGGCGGACACCCCCCTGACTCGGCACGCCCCCCAGCCCCATCGCTGGCACGCAACTGCCGCCCCCGTGGCCTCGGACAGAGCCCCCTCCACCGAGAGCCACAGGATCCCCATATTCTTAACAGATACTAACCATGGGTCAAGGACGGACCATGTGGCGTTCATCGCTGCCTAAGGATGCGTATATCCCGCCTTAAAGCACGGTCACGGCGACGCCTATAGTTCTGCCACTGCACTGCTCGATCAGTTGGGCCGGAATCCCCCTACCCGGGCCCCGCAACTCCGCGGAAGCGGAGCCCGTGAGGAGAGGAACCCACCCGATGTCACACAGCGCCACGACCGAGCCCCGGCGTGCCCGAAAGTCGGCCGGCGACCGGAGAGCCACCCGGCCCCGCAAGAGACGCCGCGGGCGCATCGTCCTGGTGTCGTTGCTGGTCCTGCTGCTGGCAGCGGGCGGTACGGCCTACTGGCTCTACAGCGGCATCGACGGCAACATCAAGGGCGTCGACATCGACAAGGCGATCGGTGACGACCGCCCGGAGAAGCTGCCCACCTCGGGCCAGAACGTCCTGATACTGGGCTCCGACTCACGCGCCGGCGCCAACGCGAAGCTGAACACCGGCAACGTCTCCGGCGCCCGCTCGGACACCGCACTGGTGATGCACATACCAGAGGGACGTAAGAAGGCCGTAGCGGTCAGCATCCCGCGCGACACCCTGGTCACGCGCCCGAAATGCACCAAATCTGACGGATCGTCGGTCGCGTCGGCCAAGCGCGTGATGTTCAACTCCATCTACTCGCAGGTCGGTCCGGCCTGCGTGGTGAAGACGGTGGAGCAGATATCCGGGGTCCGCATGGACCACTACGTCGAGGTCGACTTCGCCGGCTTCAAGAACCTGGTGGACGCGATCGGCGGCGTGACCGTCACCGTCGACCAGGACATCCACGACTCCTCCAGCGGCCTCGACCTGACCGCGGGCACCCACAAGCTGAACGGCACCCAGTCCCTCGAGTTCGTCCGCACCCGGCACGGCATCGGCGACGGCAGTGACCTCGGCCGTATCGGCCTCCAGCAGAAGTTCATGCTGGCCCTGCTCACGGAGATCCAGAAGCAGGACCTGCTGGGCAGCCCCGTCAAGGCCTACAAGATCGCCGACCAGCTCACCGCCGCGCTCACCACCGACTCCGAACTCGCCTCGCTCACCAAGCTCGCGGAGTTCGGCCGCAGCCTGAACGGCGTCAATCCGTCCACCATGGAGACGATCATGCTCCCGGTGGCGTACGACAAGGTCGACCCGAACCGGGTGGTGGCCGCCGAGCCGCAGGCCGGCACACTCTGGAAGGCGATCCGCACCGACTCGACCATCCCCGAGTCGGCCAAGAAGTCCCCGGCGACGGGCGGCTGAGCCGGCCGCGAGAGCGCCGCACGGCACGGCCGGTCAGAGGTCGGACCAGGGGCCGAGGCGCAGCCCCTCACCCGGCTCCTGCCTGGCCACTCTCGGCGTGCCGTCGGGGGCGATCAGCGCCATGACCACCCGTCCGCGACCGTCCCGGGCCAGCGCCGGCGAACTCTCGCAGGGTTCGGTCAGCGCGTACCACCACAGGCCGTTGCCCTCGTCCCCCACACCACCCACGCCGAACACCGCGTGTCCGTCGAGGTCCCGGTAGGCGAGGACAAGGCAGTCGTAGCCGTCCAGTGTCGTGCGCAGCGTCGCGTACGGCCGATTCGCCGGGGAGCCTCCCAGCGGAGTCGGCCAGCCACCCGCCCGCCAGGAGACCGCGGCACCGCTGTCGGCGTCGGTCCAGAAGAAGGTGGCCTGCTCCGGCCCGGTCTCCAACGCGGCGACGGTCCCCGGCGCGGCACGCAACGCGAAGCCCCGCGGGCCCGAGAAGTCACCGCCGGCTTCGAGTTGCCGCCACACGAACACCCCGGTCTCCGCGTCGACGCACACCTCGATCCGCCCTCCGGCGAGGGCCACCGGCGCGGGCCACGGGCCGACACCGCCGCCGTGCAACTCCTCCCAGGCCCGCCACTTGCCGTTCGGCGCCTCACGGCGCAACACCAGGCCGCCGTGTGCGGCCCGGGCGAAGACATGCACACTGCCGTCCGACGCGACCGCGCCCACGGGCGGGCCCAGCAGCAGCCCCTGCTCCCGGTCCGGGTGCGGATTGCCCAACGAGCGCCAGTCCGTGAAGGCGAGCCCCGTCTGGTACTGGATCGCGTGCACGACGTCCACCCTGCGCGCCCCGTCGGCACCGGTGCGCTCCCTGCGACCGAGGAAGTGGACGTAGGAGTCGTCGCCCTGGACCACCGTCAGATGGGTCAGCCCGGCCCCGGGGACGAAATGGGGTCCGCTCCAATCGGCTCCGCCCACGGTGTTCTCGGTCCAGCGCAGCAGCCCGCCCTCGGTCGGTGCGTAGAGACTGAGCCGACCGTCCCTGCCGAGGGTCAGCCAGTCGCCATGGGCGGCACCGGACACGGCCGGCCCAGGGGTCCCCGCGCCCGCCGCGTCCGGACGGACGGCGCCGACGGGACCTGACGACTTCTTCCGCATGGCCTGCCGCACTCCCCTGAAGCCGACGCGTCATGCGTACGGATTGGCTGAAACACCGCTCATCATATGTCGCCCGCGTGCAGGTCCCCGGGCTCCGGTGACAGAGCCATTCCCGGTGATCAGACCTCCCGCCACCCCTCCAACGCCAACCCCGCCTCCTCCTTCCGCCGTGTGACGAGCAGTTGACCGGTGGACGGCGACACCGTCGCCGCGGCCACCCGCTCGCCCTCGTCCAGGGTCAGCGAGACCTCGGCGTCCGAAGGGAGTTGGGGGCCCGACTCGGTCCACCAGGCGCCGGCCGACTCCTGTTCCGTGGGGTACGCGGCGAAGGCGACCCGGCCGCTGGCCGAACGCTGGGCGAGCAACGTGCAGTCGTGGCCGTCGAGTTCGCAGCGGATCGCGGAGACCGGGCCGGGGCCGGCCGAGGGGAGGAGGGTGACCGGCTTGGTGCCGGGGCGCCAGACGCAGAGGTCGCCGGAGTCGTCCGTGTAGAAGAGGGTGGTGTTCTCCGGGGAGGTGGCCAGGGCGCGGAGCGTGCCGGGGCGGATCCTGGCCTCCATCGCCTCCTCCAGCACCGGTTGTGCGCCCGGCTCCAGCTGGCGCCAGTGCAGGATCGCGCCCGGTACGGCCGCGTACAGCTCGACCGTGCCGGACTCCCCCGTCACCGCCGCCAGGTCCTCGTGGACGTCGCTCCCCCTGAGGTCGCGCCACGGTTCCCAGCCGCCCTTCTCCCGCTGGGCCAGCAGGCTGACACCGCCCTGCGCGTTGCGCACGAAGACATGGGCCCGGCCCTCCGCGTCGACCGCGATCGCCGGTGTGCCGGTGCGGTCGCCCTTCTTGTTCGGGTGGCCGATCGGGCTCCAGTCGAGGGCCGCGAGCCGGGGGCGGAAGTGCGTGGAGTGGACCAGTCCGGACTCGCCGGCCGCCGTGGGGCGCCAGGACACGAGGTGGGCGTAGCTGTCCGCGCCCTGTCCGATGCCGAGCAGCCCCGGGTGCAGCTTCTGGTCGCCGCCGACCGTGCGCGGGGCGCTCCAGAGGCCGCCGGGGCCGCGTTCCGCCCGGCACAGGACGGCGTCGCCCGAGGGCAGATACACACTGAGCCGGCCGTCGCGGCCGCGTATGAGCCAGTCGCCGTTCACCGGTTCACTGTAATTGGGGCGGGCACTTCCGCGCGGGGCACCCCCCGCTCGCGTGCGACCCTTGCCCCATGGACGAGGACACTCCCCTGCTCGTGATCGTCGACGGCGCCAACGTCGTCGGGTCGGTTCCCGACGGCTGGTGGCGCGACCGCAAGGGTGCCGCCGAGCGCCTCCGCGACCGGCTCGCGAGCGACGGTCTGCCGGGCCGCACGGACCCCGTGGAGCTCGTCCTCGTCGTGGAGGGCGCGGCCCGTGGCGTGGAGTCCGTGCCGGGCGTACGGGTGGACTCGGCGCCCGGCAGCGGCGACGACCGGATGGTCGAACTCGTCGCCGAGGCCGACGGCCGCCCCTGCCTGGTGGTCACCGCGGACCGTGAACTACGGCGCAGGGTCACGGAGTTGGGCGCGGAGGTCACCGGGCCGCGCAGCGTACGCGGCTGACCTGTACGTGACGCGGCCCCGTAAATCCCCTCATGGAGCGGGAGTTACGGGGCCGGACGACCAACTGGCGTGTCTACGAGGCGTTTCCGCTCGGCGGTGCCGCGGACTCGCGTGCCTCCGCCGCCTGTTGCAACCCCAGGCGGCTGTGCGTGCGGCCGTAGAAGAAATACACGGCGAAGCCGATCGCCATCCAGATGGCGAAGCGGAGCCAGGTCTCGGCGGGGAGGTTGAGCATCAGCCAGAGGGAGGCCAGGACCGAGACGATCGGGAGGGCCGGTACCAGGGGGGTGCGGAAGGAGCGGGGCAGGTCGGGGCGGGACCTGCGGAGGATGACCACGCCGATCGCTACCACGATGAAGGCGAACAGCGTGCCGATGTTGACCAGTTCGGCGAGTTCGCTGAGGCTGGTGAAGCCCGAGACGATCGCGATGATCACGCCGAGGAGGATGGTCGGGCGGTACGGGGTGCGGAAGCGCGGGTGGACGTGCGAGAAGAAGCGCGGCAGCAGTCCGTCACGGCTCATCGCGAAGAAGACGCGGGCCTGGCCCAGCAACAGGATCATGCATACCGTCGTCAGACCGATCGCGGCGCCGAAGCTGATCAGGCCCGCGAACCACGGGTGTCCGGTGGCCTTGAACGCGTCGGCGAGCGGTGCGTCGATCGACAGTGAGCTGTACTTCTGCATCCCGGTCACGACGATCGCCACGGCGACGTACAGCGTGGTGCAGATGATCAGCGAACCGAGGATGCCGCGCGGCACGTCACGCTTCGGGTTGCGGGTCTCCTCGGCGGCGGTGGCGACGACGTCGAAGCCGATGAAGGCGAAGAAGACCACGGAGGCGGCGGTGAAGATGCCCATGACGCCGAAGTTGGAGGGCGCCCAGCCGAACATCAGCTGGATCAGCGGGGCTTTGAGGTTGCCGCCCGCCTCCACCGCCTGCGCCTTGGGGATGAACGGCTTGTAGTTGTCGCCCTTGATGAAGAAGGCGCCGGCGACGATCACCACGAGCACGACGGCGACCTTGATGGCGACGACGACGGAGGTGACCCGCGCGGAGAGCTTCATGCCGAGCACGAGGATCGCGGTGAGGACGAGCACGAGCGCGGCGGCGAGGATGTCGAAACCGAAGCCGTGGGCGCCGTCCCGCCCGCTGAGCGCCTCGGGCAGGTGCCAGCCCGCGTTGTCCAGCAGCGAGTGGATGTAGCCGGACCAGCCGACGGCCACCACCGCCGTCCCCAGGGCGAGTTCGAGGACCAGGTCCCAGCCGATGATCCAGGCGGGGAACTCGCCGAGCGAGGCGTACGAGAAGGTGTACGCGGAACCCGCCACCGGCACCGTGGACGCGAACTCGGCGTAGCAGAGCGCCGCGAGGGCACAGACGACGCCGGCCACGACGAAGGACAGGGCCACCGCTGGACCGGCGGTGTTCTTGGCGGCCGTGCCGGTGAGGACGAAGATGCCGGTGCCGATGACGACGCCGACACCGAACACGGTCAGATCCAGGGCCGAGAGGGACTTTCTGAGCGCGTGCTCCGGTTCCTCGGTGTCCTTGATGGACTGTTCGACTCTCTTCGTCCGGAAGAGGGTGCTGCTCACGGGTGTACCTCCCACGCTTGGCGTCCTCGACATGATCGAGAGGGGGCGTGGTGCGTATGCCCCGACGCGGGCGGGTTCACGCGAACGGACCGCTTTCACCACTGCCAAGAGTGGTAAAAGCGGCCCGTTCAGCGGTGCGGCCGTGCCTCAGTCGCGCGCGGACTCCACCGAGTCGACCTCCGCCGTGGGCCGTTCGAACCGGCCGTCCAGCTTGGAGACCAGGCCGGTGACCTGGCGGGCGATGTCGGGGGCGGTCAGGCCGATCTCCGTCATCACCTCGGCGCGGGAGGCGTGGTCGAGGAAGCGCGGCGGGATGCCGAAGTCACGCAGCGGGACGTCGACGCCGGCGTCGCGCAACGCCTGTGCGATCGACGAACCGACGCCGCCGACACGGGAGTTGTCCTCGACGGTGACGACCACCCGGTGCTGCTCGGCGAGCGGGGCCATGGCCTCGTCGACGGGCTTGACCCAGCGCGGGTCGACGACCGTGGTGGTGATGCCCTGCTGGTCGAGCAGGGCGGCGATCTCCAGGCACATGGGCGCCAGGGCGCCGACCGAGACGAGCAGCACGTCCGGGGCGTCGGAGCCGGGCGCGCGCAGCACGTCCATGCCGCCGATGCGGCCCACGGCGGGTACGGCCGGGCCGACCGCGCCCTTGGAGAAGCGGACCACGGTCGGCGCGTCCTTGACCTGTACGGCCTCGCGCAGCTGGGCGCGGACCTGGTCGGCGTCGCGCGGTGCGGCGAGCCTCAGGCCCGGGACGACCTGGAGGATCGACATGTCCCACATGCCGTTGTGGGAGGCGCCGTCGGTGCCGGTGACGCCGGCCCGGTCCAGG
This sequence comes from Streptomyces sp. NPDC058469, assembly GCF_042721125.1. Lineage (NCBI taxonomy): Bacteria > Bacillati > Actinomycetota > Actinomycetes > Kitasatosporales > Streptomycetaceae > Streptomyces > Streptomyces sp. NPDC058469. The sequence continues at coordinate 61,072 of NZ_JBHXME010000023.1, read as the reverse complement.
ACGAAGGTCACCCCGCACTTGTGCAGGGCCACGTCCATCAGCACCTGGTCGAAGGCGCGGTTGAGGAAGGTGGCATAGACGGCGAAGACGGGGTGCAGTCCGCCGGTGGCGAGGCCGGCCGCGGAGACGGCGGCGTGCTGCTCGGCGATGCCGACGTCGTAGATGCGGTTCGGGAAGGCGTCGGCGAACTTCTTCAGGCCGACCGGCTGGAGCATCGCGGCGGTGATCGCGACGATGTCCTCGCGCTCCTGGCCGAGCGCGACCATCTCGTCGCCGAAGACGGAGGTCCAGTCGGCGCCGGAGGCCTTGATCGGCAGGCCGGTGTCGGGGTGGATGGGGCTGATGCCGTGGAAGCGGTCGGCCTCGTCCTGGAGGGCGGGCTGGTAGCCGCGGCCCTTCTCGGTGAGGCAGTGCACGATGACGGGCCCGCCGAAGCGCTTGGCCCGCGCCAGCGCGGACTCCAGGGCGTCGATGTCGTGGCCGTCGACCGGACCGACGTACTTCAGACCGAGGTCCTCGAACATGCCCTGCGGGGCGATGAAGTCCTTCAGACCCTTCTTCGCGCCGTGCAGCGTCTCGTAGAGGGGCTTGCCGACTACCGGGGTGCGCTCCAGGAGGTCCTTGCCGCGGGCCAGGAAGCGCTCGTAGCCGTCGGTGGTCCGCAGGGTCGCCAGGTGGTTCGCGAGGCCGCCGATGGTCGGTGCGTAGGAGCGCTCGTTGTCGTTGACGACGATGACGAGCGGGCGGTCCTTGGCGTCGGCGATGTTGTTCAGCGCCTCCCAGGCCATACCGCCGGTCAGGGCGCCGTCACCGATCACGGCGACCACGTGGTCGTCGCGTTTCAGCACCTGGTTGGCCTTGGCGAGGCCGTCGGCCCAGCCGAGGACCGTCGAGGCGTGCGAGTTCTCGATCACGTCGTGCTCGGACTCGGCCTGCGAGGGGTAGCCGGACAGGCCGCCCTTCATCTTCAGCTTGGAGAAGTCCTGGCGGCCGGTGAGCAGCTTGTGGACGTAGGACTGGTGGCCGGTGTCCCACAGCACCCTGTCCTTCGGCGACTCGAAGACGCGGTGCAGGGCGATGGTCAGCTCGACCACACCGAGGTTCGGGCCGAGGTGGCCGCCGGTCTTGGAGACGGCGTCGACGAGGAAGGTCCGGATCTCCTCGGCCAGCTGGTCCAGCTGCTCCAGGCTGAGCCGGTCCAGATCGCGCGGTCCCCTGATGCGGGTCAGCAGCGGCACCCGTGCCTCCTTGCGAGTAGAGCTGATCGAGCTGTTGCCGGGCTTGTCGAGTCTAATGTTCCGCCTTCGCGGACGGCGCCCGGGCTGTGCGTCATACGTCACGCGATCGGCTGTACCCAAGAACAGCCTTTCCTACGACATGACTGTGCCCGGTACCGCCTTCGGCACCGGGCACTGGTCTGAAAGGGCGCAGGTCAGCCGCGACCGGCCGCCTTCTGGCTCTTGCGGGACACCGAGTCGATGACGACCGCGCCGAGCAGAACGCCACCCGTGATCATGTACTGGATCGAGGTGTTCATGTTCAGCAGGTCGAGGCCGGTCTGGATCGACTGGATGACGAGCATGCCGAGCAGGGCGGACCAGACGGTGCCGCGACCGCCGAAGAGGCTCGTACCGCCGATGACCGCGGCCGCGATGGCCAGCATCAGGGTGTTGCCGCCGCCGGCGTTGAGCGTGGCGCTCTGGGTCTGACCGGCGAAGAACATACCGCCGACCGCCGCGAAGCCACCGGAGATGGCGAACACGGTGATGCGGATCATCGGCACGTTGATACCGGCACGGCGCGCGGCCTCGATGCCGCCGCCGACCGCGAAGACCTTACGGCCGTACGGGGTACGACGGAGCACGAAGTCCACGATCACCAGGGACGCGAGGAAGATCACCAGCGCGTTGGAGACACCGGCCGAGGAGTTCAGCACGTACGCGGTGACGAACGCGGCCACGGCGAGCAGACCGACCCGCAGCCCGATCTCGCCGGTGGGCCGGAACGGCACCCCGGCGGCCTTGCGGCGGCGCTGCTCGACGAGCGAACCGTAGGCCAGGGAGCCGACGCCGAGCGCGGCCAGGATGTAGGCACCGGCGATCGACTGGTCCATGAAGAAGGAGCCCTGGCCGAGCAGGTGCACCGGGCCCTCGTCCGGGATGTTGATGGTGCCGCTCGAACCGAGCAGCCACAGCATCAGACCGTTCCAGCCGAGGAAGCCGGCCAGGGTGACGACGAACGCCGGTACGCCGATCCTCGCGAAGAAGAAGCCGTGCAGCGCGCCGATGCCGATACCCGTGATGATCGTCAGGACCAGCGCCAGCCAGCCGTTCATCCCGTGGTTGACCACGAAGACGGCGAACAGGGTGGACGCCAGACCGCTGACCGAGCCGACCGACAGGTCGATCTCGCCGAGCAGCAGCACGAAGACCAGGCCGATGGCGAGCATGCCGGTGGCCGACAGGTAGTAGCTGATGTTGGACAGGTTGTCCGCGCTCAGGAACCGGCTGTTCTGCGACTGGAAGATGATGCCGATGACGATCAGGCCGGCGACGACCGGCAGCGAGCCGAGCTCACCGCCCTTGATCTTGCGCTTGAACTCGGTGATGTAGCCCTTGTAGCCCTCTTCGCGGACCAGCAGACGCGGGTCGACGACGGTGGCGGCACCGGCCGCCGCCGTGGGGTCCTCGGCCAAAGGCGCGCTGGTCGGTTCCGCGTCCTTCTTCACGGTGTTGGACGTGTCGCTCACTTTGCCGCCTCCGTGCTGCGCACCGCACGACGGGTCACGGCGTTGTCCGTGGCACCGGTGATCGCGGCGATGATCGTTTCCTGACTGGTGTCCTTCACCGGGAAGGAACCGTTGTTCTTGCCCAGGCGCAGCACGTTGACGGTGTCGGCGACCGCCTTGACGTCGGCCATGTTGTGGCTGATGAGGATGACACCGAGGTTGCGCTCACGCAGCCGCTCGACCAGGTCGAGGACCTGAGCGGTCTGCTCGACGCCGAGGGCGGCGGTGGGCTCGTCGAGGATGACGACCTTGGGGTCACCGATCAGCGCGCGGGCGATCGCGACGACCTGTCGCTGGCCACCGGAGAGGCTGGCGATCGGGATGCGCACGCTCGGGATGCGGATGGAGAGCGTGCTCAGCAGCTCACGGGAGTTCTTCTCCATCGTGACCTCGTCGATCACACCGTGACGCAGCAGCTCACGTCCGAGGTAGAGGTTGCCGACGACGTCGAGGTTGTCGCAGAGCGCGAGGTCCTGGTAGACCGTCGCGACGCCGAGTCCCTGGGCGTCGTGCGGCTTGTTGATGCTGACCGGGTTGCCCTCCCACTCGATGACTCCCTCATCGATGGGGTGCACTCCGGCGATCGTCTTCACCAGAGTGGACTTTCCTGCGCCGTTGTCGCCCACCAGTGCGACCACTTCTCCGGCGTGAACCTCCAGCTCTACTTCGGTGAGGGCCTGCACCGCACCGAATCGCTTAGAGACTCCGCGCAACGCCAACACGGGCGTAGCGGACACGTGAACCATCTCCTTCGCCGCCTGACCGGCGGGGATCCCGCGCTTGTCAAAAGGCGCGGAGGGTTGTGCCAAGGCACAGATTTACAAGATGAACATGCGCATGGCCGATGCCAGTTGGCAACGGCTGCGTTCGTACGGGTTCCGATCGGCGCCCGCCCCACAGCGGGGTTTGAAGGCGGGGCGGACGCCGAAGGGGCTCTGTCACCGCTGGGCGGTGGTTACTGCAGACCGGCCGCCTTGCACGCCGTGGCGTAGGCCGAGGTGCAGATCTGCGCGACGGTGTAGAGACCGTCCTTGATGACCGTGTCCTTGATGTTGGCCTTGGTGACCGACACCGGGGTCAGCAGCTGCGAGGGCACCTTGTTGCCGGAGCCGCTGGTCTGGGTCGTGGTGGCGAGCGAGGAGATGCTCTTGCCCTGCGCCAGGTCGACGGCGAGGGTGGCGGCCGCCTCGGCCTCCGGCTTGAAGGCCTTGTAGACGGTGCTGGACTGGGTACCGGCGACGATGCGCTGGATACCGGCGAGTTCCGCGTCCTGACCCGTCAGCGGGATGCCGCTGATACCGGCGCCCTTGAGGACGGTGGCGATACCGCCGGCCATGCCGTCGTTGGCGGAGTAGACGCCCGCGATCTTCTTGGCGCCGAGCTGCGTGATGGCCGCCGACATCTTCTGCCCGGCGATGGTGTCCTTCCACAGACCGGACTGCTCGTAGGCGATCTTGACCTTGCCGTCGAGGGCCTCGTGGGCGCCCTTCTTGAACTGCGCGGCGTTCGGGTCGGCGTCGTCACCGTTGATCATGACGACGTTCGCCGAGGGGGTCGCCTTCGAGCCCAGCGAGGCGATGAGCGCCTCGCCCTGGAGCTTGCCGACCTGGACGTTGTCGAAGGAGACGTACGCGGAGACCGGGCCCTGGGCCAGACGGTCGTACGCGACGACCTTGATGCCCTTGTTGACCGCCTGCTGGATCGAGGACTTGATCGCGGCGGAGTCCTGGGCGCTGATCACGATGACCTTGACGCCCTTGGTGATCATGCTGCTGACCTGCTGGGCCTGCGTGGCGGCGCTGGCGTTCGCGTTGTTGTACTGGACGGTGCAGCCGGAGCAGAGCTCCTTGACCTTCGCCTCGAAGTACGGCTTGTCGAACTTCTCGTACCGAGCGGTGACGCTGTCGGGCAGGAGCAGGCCGATCGAGGCGTTCGTACCGCCCGAAGAGCTGGAGCTGCTGTCGGACTTCTTGTCGCCGGCCTTGCCACAGGCGGCCATCGAGACGGCCATCGTGGTGGCGATAACGGCAACGGCGGCACGACGCATACGCGTGTTCACTTTGAAACCTCCCTGACGAGGCCGCGTCGTTGCGGCCGAGGTGGCTGGAAGTCAACTCGGCCGCGCGTTCGGCGTCAAGAAGTAAATACTTAACGAGATGGCAACGGCGTCGTGCGTTCTCTAAGTGAAGACAGGTGTCGCCGCAGTCAGCGACCCGTCCAAAAGGGTCGAATCACCCATCTCGCTGAGTGCGAGAGCGAGTGCTCCGAGCACCTCCGCACGGCCTCCAAGTGCCCCCGGGAGAACGGAGAGTTGACGTGCCGCACTCGGGATCGCGTAGCGGCCTACAGACTCCCTGATCGGCCCGAGCACCAGCTCACCGGCCTCGGCGAGATCGCCACCGAGGACCACTCTGCTCGGGTTCAGCAAATTGCAGAGATTGGCGACTCCACTGCCGATGTGTCGGCCGACGTCGGCGATCACCCGACGGCAACCAGGGTCTCCGTCCCGCGCCAGCCGCACGACTCCTTCCATGGTCAGGTCGGTGCCGTGACTGGACTGGAGCAGCGGCAGCACATAGCGCGCGGCCGTGAAGGTCTCCAGGCAGCCCCGGTTTCCGCAGCGGCAGACAGGGCCGGACTCATCAAGAGTAATATGCCCGATTTCTCCCGCTGTGCCACCCGGGCCCCGGTAGATCTGGCCGTTGATGACCAGTCCCGCGCCGACACCGCTCGCGACCTTGATGTACGCCAGGTCCCTGACGCCCCGCCCGCTGCCCCAGACCAGCTCACCGAGGGCGCCCAGGTTGGCGTCGTTGTCCACGTGCACCGGTACGCCCAGACGGCTGCCCAGCTCCTCCGCCGGTCTGGTGCCGGTCCAGCCCGGGAGGATGGCGGTGGAGCCCAGGGTGCCCGACTCGACGTCGATCGGTCCGGGCACGCCGAGGCCCACCCCGGCGATCTTGGAGCGGTCCACTCCGGTCGCCGTGATCAGCCGGTTGACCAGCTCTTCCGCCCGGTCGAACCCCTGCGTCGAGGAGGCGTCCACATCGACGGGTTCGGACTCCTCGGCCAGCACCTGGTGGGCGAGATTCCCGACCGCGACGCGCAAATGCGTGTGCCCGAAGTCGACGCCGATGACGATGCCGGCGTCCCCGCTCAGGGAGACGCTGCGGGCCCTGCGGCCGCCCGCCGAGGTGGGGGTGACCTCGACCGTTCCGCCGTCCTTGAGCTCGCGCACGATGTTGGAGACGGTCGCGGCGGACAGGCCCGTCGTCCTCGCGATCTCCGCCTGTGTCAACGACCCGGCCAACCGCACCGCTCGCACGACCCGTTCGAGATTGGCTCGGTGCAGCGACGACTGCGACCCCGGAGTCTCCACGACGACCTCCTGCGCGCGGGACCGCATCGATGAGGCCCCGTCTATGTCCAACTAGTGAACTCTAAGCTGAGCCGTTCGGGCTGCCTCCCGTCAAGAGGTTGAACCGCATCCGGGTTCTCGGACACATACGTGGACACCGCTCCCGAGAGGCCGGGAGCGGCTGCACATGCTGTCGGCGTGAGCGGCTACTTGAGCGCCCCCGCGGTCAGGCCCTGCACGACCTGACGCTGGAAGACGATGTACGCGGCGAGCACCGGCAGCATGGCCATCACCAGGCCGGCGAAGAGCCCGGACCAGTCGCCCTTGTAGCCCTGGCTGGCGGCGAGCTGCACCAGGCCCTGGGTGAGGACCCGCTTGTCCGGGTCGGTGTTCAGGACCGTCGGGAGCATGTACTGGTTCCACTGGCCGAGGAAGTTGAAGATCCCCACGCTGATCAGGCCGGGCTTGGCCATCGGCAGCATGATCTGGAAGAACGTCCTGGTGTGCGAGGCACCGTCCACGAACGCGGCCTCCGCCACCGAGGTCGGCAGCGTCCGGAAGAACGCGGTCAGGAAGAAGACCGTGAACGGCAGCGAGTACGCGATGTAGACCAGGATCAGACCGTGGATCGTGTTCAGCAGGCCCAGGTTGTTGACGACGTAGAACAGCGGCACCAGCGCGAGCATGACCGGGAAGCTCATGCCGCCGATGAACAGGTAGTAGATGAAGCGGTTGCCCGGGAAGTCGAACCGGGCGAGCACGTACGCGGCCATCGAACCGAGCACCAGCGTGCCGATGAGTGAACCCGCCACCACCAGAATGGTGTTGAAGAAGTAATCACTCATGTTGGCGTCGGTCCAGGCCCGCGCCCAGTTGTCGAAGTGCAGTTTGTCCGGCAGCGCCCAGGGCGAGCTGAAGATCGCGCTGTCGCTCTTGAAGGACGTCATCACCGCCCACGCGAGCGGCATGACGACCATGAACGCCCAGAGGATGAGCATGCCGTGCGAGAAGGCGTTGAGGACTGTGCCCTCTTTCTTCTTCCGCTTCGGCGAATTCCCGGCCGCTGTGCCGGTCCCGGCGACGGGGACACCGGACTCGGCCGGCACGGGGGCGGGGGGCTCGGTCGTCTTCATGTGATCAGAACTCCAGCCGCTCACGGCGGCCCAGTCGCATCACGATGGCGGCGAAGGCCAGCGTGACGACGAGCAGGGCGACGCCGATGGTGGTCGCGTAGGCGGCCTGTCCGTCCCGGAACGCCTTCTGGTACACGTACAGGACCAGGACGGTGGTCGAGTAGTCGGGACCGCCGGGACCGGTCGTCATGATCTGTACGACCGCGAACGACTCGGCGCCCAGCGCGAGAATGCCCATGTAGACCCAGCCGGACATCACGGTGTCCCACAGCAGCGGCAGGGTGAGGCGGAAGAACGTGGTCATCCGGTTGGCGCCGTCGAGCAGCGCCGCCTCGTACAACTCCGCGGGAATGGACGCCATGCCCGCGGAGAAGAGGACCACGAAGAAACCGACCGAGGACCAGACGAGGACCCCCATCACACACCACAGGGCGAGGCTCGGATCACCGAGCCACAGCGGCTGGAGGCTGTCGAGCCCGATCCCGCGGAGCAGGGAGTTGATCGCGCCGCTGTCCGGGTTGTACGCGAAGGCGAACAACAGGGCGACGATCGCGATCGACAGGACCTGCGGGAAGAAATAGACGATCTTGTAGAACGAGGAGCCGCGGACGCCCGAGATCACCGGGCCGCCCGCCCGGCGCCGTCCACCCACGTTGATCATGAACGCGAAGAACAGCGCCAGACTGATCGTCACCAGCGGCAGCACCAACGCGAACAAGAGACTGTGCTGCAACGATTTCCAGAAGATCTCGTCGTGGAACATTCTCTTGTAGTTGTCGAAGCCGACCATCTTGAATTCCGGGCTCAGCCCCGTCCAGTCCGTGAACGAATAGTAGATGGACTGGATGAACGGCCATACGACGAAAAGCGCGTACAGCCCCAGGGGAACCGTCAGGAACCCCACGATGAACCGGTACTTGCCGTGCTGCATTGCTACCGACCCCGATCTCTGGGCGGGCGCCGCCGCTGGTGACGGATCCTCAACTGTGCTTGTAGTGCTTGATCGACGTGTCCTTGGCGGTCGCGTCGGCGTAGCCCTGGATCTTCTTGATGGTCTCCGCCGGGGTGGCCCGCCCGGCCATCATCTCGCCGAGGCCCGCCACGCCGATCTGCTCCTTCTGCAACTGCACGTACCAGTCCTGGAGGCGCGGATTCAGCACGTTGGCACCGGCCAGCTTCAGCGCCGCCACACCGGACGTGAGGCCCGGGGTGAGGGTGATCCCGGAGGTGCCGCCGTTGTACGCGGTCAGCGACTTCACCTTGCTGGTGAAGTTCTTCGAGGAGGCCTCGCTGAGCATGATGCGCAACTGCTCCATGCCGCCCGCCGCGTTCGCCGCCTTGGCCGGGACGATGAAGGGTTCACCGCCGGACGCCCAGATGGTGCCGAAGGGCAGCTTGTCGGAGCTGTCGATGCCGGTCGGCGCGGAGACGGCGAGGTTGAAGTCCTTGGGGATGACGTTGGCGGACTCGTTCTCCACCCAGGAACCGTTCGGGATGAACAGCGCCTTGCCCTGGGCCCACGCGGTCTGCGACTGGATGTGGTCGATGCCGGGCGTGCCCTTGAGGATGTAGCCCTTCTTGAAGAGCTCGTAGTACGCCTCGAAACAGGCCTTGACGGCCGGGTGCTTCCAGGCGTTCGGCTCCAGGTTGTCGATCGCGTCGAGGACCTCACGGCCGCCGACCTTGCCGATCATCGGGTAGAGCGAGAAGGGGAGGTAGTACGGGTACTTGCCCGCGTACGTCCAGCCCGCCATGCCCTTCTTCTTGGCCTTGGCGCAGACCGCGAGCATCTGGTCCCAGGTCTCGGGGTACTTCTCGTCGAGCGAGTCCAGGGCCTTCTGCGAGTACCAGACGCCGTACACCGTGTAGGCGTAGTACATGATCCAGACCGGGTCGCCGTCGAGCTGGCCCATCTCGACGATGCCGGGCCGCAGGGTGTCGCGGACCTTCTTCGACGGGTCGTCGTAGGAGGGGGCGTCCAGCAGCGGGGTGAGGTCGGTCAGCTGCTTCTTGCCGGCCAGGACGCCCATGTCCATCTGCTCGGCACCGGAGTTGTCGATCAGGTCCGGCGGGGTCCCCTGGTTGAAGCGGGGCTGCAGCGTCGACTGGATCTTCTGCGTGGCGGAGAACTTGACCTTCGCCTTGGGGAAGTCCTTCTCGTAGATCTTGACGGCGTCCTGGGCGTACTCCTTTCCGAAGCCGCCGTCGAAGAGCACGAACTCCATCTGCGCGGTGGCGTTCACCGCGAGCGGGTTCTTGGCGGTCTTCGTGCCCGCCGTGGCCTTCTTGTCCGAGCCGCTGTCGCTGCTCGCACAGGCCGAAAGGAAACTCATCGTGGGTACGGAGATCAGACCGAGTACGGCCGACCTCTTGATCAGGTCACGGCGGCCGACGCCTTTGGAACCGTTGTTCTCGGCGGAAGTGGATCCCATGCTCAAGTCCTCGCCTTCTCCAGGACTCAGGCGGTGAACCGGATCCTCCCCGGCACCGCGGTCAGGTCGAGCTTGGTCGTGCAGGAGGTACTTCGTGCGTGCTGCTTCGAGAGCGGTGTCGAACGCGACAGGTATAGTCCACTTCCGGTCGACAGAGCAAGATCGAATGCAGGGTGGGTTGTCGGTCTTTTCCGAAGTGAGACCTCGCGGAAATATGAACGCTCTGTGTGTTCGATGACGGAGAAATCCTCGCTATTGCCCTCGAATGCCTCACTCAACACCCTTGACACACCAGGCCACTTGACTCCCTACTGTTCCTTGCGCATCGAAGCTGACAACGTTGTCCAGCGTGCAGGGAGGATGCCCTCGTATGCATCACAGATGGTGGGGTCCGGCGGTCGTATCGACCGCCGCACTGGCTTTGCTCGTGGGTTCTCAGGGGGTGGCGGTCGCCCTCCCGGTGAAGGCCCCGGCCGCCGGCGGGGAGTTCGCCTCCTCGTTCGAGTCGGGGGATCCGGCACCGGACTGGCTGAACACGGTCGACACGGCGCCTGACGGCGGCAAGCGCGCCTCGGGCGTCGACGGCGGCTACAGCACCGGTATCCCGGGCAATGTGACCGACCACGTCACCGACGTCCGGGCGAGCTCCGAGAACACGGGCGGCGGCGAGGTGAAGGAGAACCTCGTCGACGGCGAGTCCGGCACCAAGTGGCTGACCTTCGAGCCCACCGGCTGGGTCGAGTTCGACCTCGACAAACCGGCCAAGATCGTGACGTACGCCCTGACTTCGGCGAACGACTTCGCCGAACGCGATCCGAAGGACTGGACGCTGTCGGGCTCGACGGACGGCAAGGACTGGAAGACCCTGGACACCCGCTCCGGCGAGAGCTTCGCCGACCGGTTCCAGACGAAGTCGTACGACCTCGCCGAGCCGGCCGAGTACCAGCACTTCCGGCTCGACATCACGAAGAACAACGGCGCGAGCGGCATACTCCAGCTCGCCGACGTCCAGTTCTCGACGGGCGGGAGCACCGCCCCGGTCCCCGAGGACATGCTCTCGCTGGTCGACCGGGGCCCCAGCGGCTCCCCCACCGCCAAGGCGGGCGCCGGCTTCACCGGGAAGCGCGCACTGCGCTACGCGGGCCGTCACACGGCCACAGGGCGGGCGTACTCGTACAACAAGGTCTTCGACGTGAACGTGCCGGTCGGCAGGGACACCGCGCTCTCCTACCGGCTCTTCCCGCAGATGTCCGACGGCGATCTCGACTACGACGCCACGAACGTCTCCGTCGACCTCGCCTTCACCGACGGCACCTACCTCAGCGACCTCGGCGCGAGCGACTCGCACGGCTTCGCGCTGACTCCGCAGGGGCAGGGCACGGCGAAGATCCTCTACGTCAACCAGTGGAACAACGTCCTCTCGCGGATCGGTTCGGTCGCGGCCGGGAAGACCGTCGACCGGATTCTCCTGGACTACGACTCCCCGAGCGGGCCGGCGAAGTTCCGGGGCTGGCTGGACGACGTGAGCCTCAAGTCGGTGGCGCCCGAGAAGCCGAAGGCGCATCTGTCCGACTACGCGCTGACCACCCGGGGCACCAACTCCAGCGGCAGCTTCTCGCGCGGCAACAACTTCCCCGCCGCGGCGCTGCCGCACGGCTTCAACTTCTGGACGCCGGTGACGAATTCGTCGTCGCTCAGCTGGCTCTACGACTACGCACGTGCGAACAACGACGACAACCTGCCGACGCTCCAGGCGCTCAGCCTGAGCCATGAGCCCAGCCCCTGGATGGGCGACCGGCAGACCTTCCAGGTGATGCCGTCGGCCGCCTCGGGCACCCCCAACACCGACCCCACGGCACGGAAGTTGGCGTTCAAGCACGAGAACGAGACCGCGCGCCCGTACTACTACGGCGTCACGTTCGAGAACGGTCTGAAGGCCGAGATGGCCCCGACCGACCACGCGGCCTCGCTGCGCTTCACCTACCCCGGCGACGACGCGAGCGTCATCTTCGACAACGTCACCGAGCAGGCGGGCCTGACGCTCGACAAGGAGAACGGGACCGTCACCGGCTACTCGGACGTCAAGTCCGGGCTGTCCACGGGCGCGACCCGGCTCTTCGTCTACGGCGTGTTCGACGCGCCGGTGACGGACGGCTCCTCCAGCGGCGTCAAGGGCTATCTGAAGTTCAAGCCGGGCGCCGACCACACGGTCACCCTGCGCCTGGCGACCTCACTGATCAGCGTCGACCAGGCGAAGGACAACCTGAGCCAGGAGATCCCGGACGGCACCTCCTTCGACACGGTGAAGAAGCAGGCCCAGAAGGTGTGGGACAAGCTGCTCGGCAAGGTCGAGGTGGAGGGCGCCACGCCGGACCAGCTGACAACCTTGTACTCCAGCATGTACCGGCTGTACCTGTACCCCAACTCCGGCTTCGAGAAGGTCGGTTCGAAGTACCAGTACGCTTCGCCCTTCTCCCCGATGCCGGGTCCGGACACCCCCACCCACACCGGCGCGAAGATCGTGGACGGCAAGGTGTACGTCAACAACGGCTTCTGGGACACCTATCGGACGACCTGGCCGGCCTACTCGCTCCTGACGCCCAGTCAGGCGGGTGAGATGGTCGACGGGTTCGTGCAGCAGTACAAGGACGGCGGCTGGACCTCGCGCTGGTCCTCGCCCGGCTACGCGGACCTGATGACGGGCACCTCCTCGGACGTCGCGTTCGCGGACGCGTACGTCAAGGGCGTGAAGTTCGACGCCAAGTCGGCGTACGACGCGGCCGTGAAGAACGCGACCGTCGTCCCGCCCGCATCCGGCGTGGGCCGCAAGGGCATGACCACCTCGCCCTTCCTCGGCTACACCAGCACCGACACCGGCGAGGGCTTCTCCTGGGCGATGGAGGGCTACGTCAACGACTACGGCATCGCGCAGATGGGCCAGGCCCTCTACAAGAAGACCGGCGAGAAGCACTACAAGGAGGAGTCCGAGTACTTCCTCAACCGCGCCCAGGACTACGTGAACCTCTTCGACAAGCAGGCCGGGTTCTTCCAGGGCAAGGACGCCAAGGGCAACTGGCGGGTGGACTCGGCGAGTTACGACCCGAAGATCTGGGGCTACGACTACACGGAGACCGACGGCTGGGGCTACGCCTTCACCGCCCCGCAGGACAGCCGCGGCCTCGCCAACCTCTACGGCGGCCAGAAAGCCCTCGGCGACAAGCTCGACCAGTACTTCAGCACCCCCGAGACCGCCTCACCTGAGAACGCCGGTTCCTACGGCGGCGTCATCCACGAGATGACGGAGGCGCGGGACGTCCGGATGGGCCAGTACGGCCACTCCAACCAGGTCGCCCACCACGTCACGTACATGTACGACGCGGCCGGCGAGCCCTGGAAGACCCAGAAGGACGTGCGCGAGGTGATGTCGCGCCTCTACACCGGCAGCGAGATCGGGCAGGGCTACCACGGCGACGAGGACAACGGCGAGCAGTCGGCCTGGTACCTCTTCTCCGCGCTCGGCTTCTACCCGCTGGTGATGGGCAGCGGCGAATACGCCATCGGCTCCCCGCTGTTCACCAAGGCGACCGTCCACCTGGAGAACGGCAAGGACCTGGTCGTCAAGGCGCCGAAGAACAGCACGAAGAACATCTACGTGCAGGGTCTGAAGGTCAACGGCAAGACCTGGACCAAGACCTCACTCCCCCACTCCCTGCTGGAGAAGGGCGGAGTGCTGGACTTCTCCATGGGCTCCAAGCCCTCGTCGTGGGGCAGCGGCAAGAACGCCGCGCCGGTGTCGATCACCAAGAACGACAAGGTGGCGACGCCCCGCTCCGACCAACTCGCGGGTGTCGGAGCCCTGTTCGACAACACGTCGGCCACGGACGCGACGGCGACCTCGGTGGACCTGCCGGTAGCGAAGGCCACCAAGGGCATCCAGTACACGCTGACGTCGTCGGCGGACCACACACAGGCACCGACCGGCTGGACCCTTCAGGGCTCGTCCGACGGCACCACGTGGAAGACGCTCGACAAGCGCTCAGGCGAGTCCTTCACCTGGGACAAGCAGACACGCGTCTTCTCGGTCAAGTCACCTGGCTCGTACGCGCGTTACCGCCTGGTCCTGGACGGCTCCTCGACGCTCGCGGAGGTGGAACTGCTGGCCTGAGGCACGGTCACGGCACGGGGAGGCGGGGCAGCAGCCGGCGCAACGCCTCCGCGTGCTGGTGAACCCGTTTGAGCACGCCTCTTCTGGTCGACGCGAAGACGGGGACGTCCTGGGCCGGGCCGCACGCGGCGGCCTTGTACAGGTCGTCGAGCCACGCCCCGCTCCCCCTGGTGCCGTCCGGCGCCAGGGGGATCAGTCGTGTCAGGACCTCTGATTCGGCGCCGCCCAGGAACCACACGCGCACCATGAGGTCGGCGCGCAGATAGCGCAGACCGCCGTCTATGTCCTCCGGCGGCGCGAAGCCCTCGTCCCCGACCAGGAACGCGAAGGCCGTGCGCGCCTCGGCCCGGAACTCCTCTGGCAGCTGCGGCCGTTTCACCATCTGCGGATGCTCGCACGCGACGATGTGCCCCCGCCACCGGAACGGACGAGGGCACATATTGTGGACGTCAGTTCACCGCAAGGGTGAACACATGGAGATCCGGGTCGTCCGGAAGTGTCACGCTCTTGATGGTCTTGCCCGTGGGCGCCGCGAACGGCTTGGTGGCGAACACATAGGTGACGACCGGATCCTTGTCCGCACCCGCGACATTGCGGTACGCGGCCCGGGCGACGACCTCGTTGCCGTACTGCACGGTGCCGCCGCCCCCGCCGACCGTCCAGTCCGTGAAGGACAGGTCGATCGCGTCGGTGCTGCCGTCGGTGTAGGTGACGGTCGCCTTGGTCTGCTGGTTGCCGTTGACCGCGCTGCCGACGAACGACAAGCTGCTTGCGGGCTGCGGGAGTTGGACGGTCTGACCGGCCGCCGAGACGTTGTCGGGGCGCCCGTTCGGCGAGGCGGGCCAGGTGAAGCCGAGGCCGTCCACCGTGCCCGTGCCGCCCGGGGTCAGCCCGGCCGCGGCGAGGGCCTGGAGGGAGTAGCTCCAGCCGCCTCCGTCGTAGTCCGCCTCGTCGTGCTCACCGGTGTCGTCGGAGACACCGGTGTTGTTGTAGGCGGCGAGGAGGGTGCCGGGCGCGGCCACCGTCAGGGACACCGGCTGCTCGTACGACGTGTCGCCCGAGGTGACGGTGACCTTCACGTCGTAGAAGCCCTGCTGGACGTCGTCGGCGGCGGTGAGGGTGATGTCCTGGGAGCCGTCGGTCACCGTGCCCTGGGCGGGAGTCGCCGTGACTCCGGCGGGTGTCTCGACGCTGTAGCGGACCTCGGGTCCGGTACCGCCGCTCAGGGACAGGGCCTTGATGTTGACCTTGGTGGTGTCGCCGGGCGCGAGGGTCGCGGCGGTCGGACCGACGCCGATCTGGTACGGCTGTTCACCGGTCCGGAAGGACGGCGGGGCGTCGGCCGGGGCGCTGCCCCAGGTGCGGTTCGGGGTGGTGGAGAGGGTGTAGTCGAGGGTGCCGCCGTTCTTGACGAGGGAGGACGAGAGCCAAGGGCGGTCACTGGTACGGCCGTTGACCTTCAGGGACTGGATGTACGGGGCGTCGGTCGCGGCGCCCTTCGCGCGGATGGAGATGTCGTTGCCGTGCGGGCGCTTGATCTCGATGCGCTCGAACAGGGGTGAGGCGAGGGTGAGTTCGGCGCGGGAGGGGACCTGGGGGTACATGCCGAGCGCGGAGAAGACGTACCAGGAGGACATCTCGCCGAGGTCGTCGTTGCCGGGGATGCCGGCGGGGTCGGTCGACCAGAGCTGCTTCATGGCCGCGCGGACCGTCTCCTGGGTCTTGTAGGGCGCGCCCGCGTAGTCGTAGAGGTAGGGGACGTTGACGGACGGCTCGTTGTCCAGCTCCGACTTGTCGCCGCCGCTGCCCGTGAAGGCCCAACTGCCGTCCGCCTCATGGAAGAAGGAGTCGAGGCGGGCGAGCGCCTTGTCGGTGCCGCCCATCGCCGCGAAGAGGCCTGCGGGGTTGTGCTGGACCATCCACGTGTACTGGGCGGCCGTGCCCTCCACGAAGCCGTTGCCGGTGCCCGGGGTGAAGCCGGTGACCCAACTGCCGTCCGCCTTGCGGTTGGCGATGTAGCCGCCGGTGGGGTCGGCGGCGATGTTGAAGTTGTTCTGCCACCACTGGGCACGCTGGGCGAAGTCGGACGCCGTGCTCTTCTTCCCTGCCGCCGTGGCGAGTTGGGAGAGCGCGAAGTCCGCCGTGGACATCTCCAGCGTCTCGGCGGCGCCGCCCCAGGCGTTGGAGACGGACGGCATGTAGTGCAGGTTCAAGTACTTGTCCAGGGAGGGGCGTTGACCCACCGAGAGCACGGGCTTGCCCGAGGAGGACAGGTCCTGCGCGGTCGGTACGGTCGCCGCCTGGACGAGGGAGGCGAGGGCCCCCTTCAGGTCGAAGTCCGTGCCGCCGAAGGCGCGGATGCCGGCCAGGGCGGTGGGTGAGGGGTCGCCGTTCATGACATGGGTACCGCTCGCGCCGTGCAGCCAGCGGTCCCAGACTCCCCCGTTCTGCTGGGCGAGTTCGTAGAGGGACTGCGCGATGTCCGAGCCGGTGCGGGGGCTGAGGAGGGTGAGCAGCTGGACCTGGGAGCGGTAGATGTCCCAGCCGGAGAAGGTGCCGTACTGCGCCTGGTGGCCGCGGCTCACCTTGTGCACCTTGCCGTCGCTGCCCGTGTATCTGCGGTCGGCGTCGCTGATGACGTTCGGGTGCAGGAGGGAGTGGTAGAGCGCGGTGTAGAAGGTGGTGCGCTCGGTGTCTGTACCGCCGCCGACCCTGATCGCGCCGAGTTGGTCGCGCCAGGCGCGGTGCGCGGCGTCCTCGACGGCGTCGAAGGAGCGCTTCGGCGGGTTCTCCGCCGCGAGGTTGGCCTTGGCACCGGCCTGACTGACGTACGAGATGCCGACCTTGACGCCGACCGGTCCGGTGCCGGGCTCGAACTCGACGTAGCCGCCCGCGCCCTTGCCCGCGACGGGCCGGCCGCCGGTGGCGAAGCCGCCCGTGCCGCCGGTCGCGGAGGTGGAACCCGGGGTCAGCTTGTCGTCCTGCCAGGTGCCGGTCGTCTTGAAGGCGCGGTCGAAGGTGGCGGTGAAGTGGAGCGTGTAGTAGGCGCGTTGACCCTCGGGGTCGAGGTAGCCGCAGAAGTTGCCGGAGGTGACCGAGCCGGAGACCGTACGGGTCTTCGGGTCGATGGTGACCGACGAATCGGCGGACCCCACCTCGGAGTTGGCGGTGCGGATCAGCAGTGAGGCGGGCTTGTCGGCCGGGTAGGTGAAGCGGCCGGAGCCGGTGCGGGCCGTCGCCGTGAGGTCGGCGGTGACGCCGGACGCGAGGCCCACCTTGTAGTGGCCGGGCTCGGCGGTCTCGTCGGTGTGGCTGAAGTCGGAGGCGTAGACGGCGTCCTTGGTGTCGCTCGCGGGTGACGAGGTGACGTCACCGGCGTACGGGTAGAACGGGATGTCGCCGCTGCCGCCCGCGCAGCCCGTGCCCGACATGTGGGTGAGGCTGAAGCCGCGGATGCGGGTGGCGTCGTACTGGTAACCGCCTGGCGCGGCCGTATTGGTGGAGCTGCCTCTGGTGTTCTCCGGGCTCCAGGAGAGCATGCCGAAGGGCACGACGGCGCCCGGGAAGACGTTGCCGCCGTTCTTGGTGCCGATCAGCGGATCGACGTAGGCGCTGGGGTCCTTGACGAGTTGTGGTGGGGCGGCGGTGGCCGCCAGGGCGGGGGTGGCACCGCCGACCGCGAGTGCGGCGGCGAGCATTAGGGACATGGGACGGAAACGCATGACGCGGCCCCTCCTCCTTCGGACGGGTCGCGCACCACAGGTCGCACAAGCCGCAGGGACAGTAACGTGCGCCACCCGTACCACGGAAGAGCGCGTGGGCAGGTGAGGGCACACGGCGTGGACACTCGGACGGCCCACCCTGGCCAACTGGCTTGACATCGTTGTCCGTTGGGACGGTAGAGTCATATGCAGACCATTCGACAACGTTGTCGCACCACAGCGTCGCCCCAAGCCACGCACCACCCGGGCAGGTTCACCCCCATCACCTGCCCGGCTCGCGGACCCGGTGGCCCCCGACCACCGGGTCCGCCCCGAGCACCGGCTCAACCGACCTGGCAGGGCAAGGCAGTTGCCGTGTCTCCGCCGTCACCGTTCACGACGTATCCGAAGGTGGCGCTCTGCCCCGGACTCAGTGAGCCGTTCCAGTCGGCGTTGTGCACCATCACGTCCTGGCCGCTGTAGGTCGCGTTGCCGTTCCAGAGGCTGGCGACCGACTGGCCGCCGGGGAGCGACCAGTTGACCATCCAGCCGAGCATCGGGACGTCGCCGGAGTTGGTGACGGTCACCTCGGACTGGTAGCCGCCGGGCCAGGTGCCGGTCGTGTGCCGGGTCGCCGAACAGACGCCGGGTACCGGGTCGGTGGGGTTGCCCGGGTCGTGAATACCCGTCACTTCACCGTTGCCGCCGTCGAACACGACATCCGAGCAGGAGTAGAAGGTCTCCGCGCTGTCCGAGCGCTGCCACACCACGTAGATGATGTGGCGCCCCGACTTGTTCGCCGGAAGCTGCCCGGTCCAGGAGTAGTTGGCCTCGACCGTGCCCGGGGTGCCGTTGAGCGGCGGGTGGTCGACCGTGAGGAACGGGGTGTCCTCCATGGCGTCCCACGTGAGCGTCCTGGTCGGGTCGAAGCCGTCCTTGGTGATGTAGACGTAGAACCAACCCGGGTGCGCCGCCCAGGCGTTGTACGAGAAGTCGACCGTCGCGCCGGAGGTCAGATGCGTCAACGGCCAGTCGTCGCGCGGGAGGTTGAAGCCCGTGAAGTTCGGGTTGCCGCCGCTGCACAACTCACCGTCCGGCACGAAGCCCCGGGTGCGGCCGGCGCCGTCGGAGCGCAGGACGGAGAACCAGTTGTAGAACGGCGTGGTACCGCTGACCTGTTGGGCCGCCTTGCAGGCCGGGTTGACGGGCTTGATCTCCCCCGTGTCGGTGAGCGCGTCCTGCCAGCAGAGGAAGGTGCGGCTGCCGGGTTTCATGGGGGTGCCGTGAGCCTCGGCCCGGCCGCCGGTGGCGAGGATCAGGGCCAGGGCGGGGACGGTGGTGAGCAGGGCGAGGAGGACGAGGAAGAGGGCTCGGCGGGGGGTGGGGCGCGGTAATCGCGGTACGACACTCGGAGGTGGGTTCACTTTTGTCACGAACATGACAGTTCTACGTCCCTTCGGTCGGCAGGTGGGAGGAACGTGCGGAGGTGGACACGTGGGGTGGGGCGACCCGACCACCCGGCGGGTTCCGGACCGCCGGGCGGGTGGGAGCGCTCCCACCCCACTTGCCCGTGAAGTTAGCGCGGACTGGGTAGGCTGTAAACGGCGGGCGGCACTCGAAGTGGCGCTCGGGGCGGGCTTGTCCGGGAACGGCGTCTCATACGATCCCGTCATGATCGCAGTCGTCGTCACGGTCGCGCTGACCTTCGCCGGGTATGTCGCCACGTACCTCAACGGTCTACGTCTGACACAGCGGCAGGAGCGGCTCTCCCGGGTCAATCGCCAACTCAGCGACTTCTACGGCCCGTTGTTCGCGCTGACGGAGGCCAACGCCCGCACCTTCGCCGCGTTCGTGGAGGGGCACGCCCGACCCGGAGGCATCTCGCCCTTCAGTGACGGAACTCCGCCGACCGACGAGGAACTGACGGAGTGGCGGCTGTGGGTGACGGCTGTTTTCCTGCCGGTCCTGCGGGAGATGCGCGAACTCGTCGTCGGGCGGGCGGATCTGCTGCGCGAACCGGAGATGCCGCCCTTGCTGCTGGAGTTGTGCGCGCACGCGGCGGGATACGAGATCACCGCGGCGCGCTGGGCGCGGGGGGACTTCTCGGAGCATCTGTCGCTGGTCGCGTTCCCGAGCGCGGAGCTGGCCGCGTACGCGCGGCAGGGTTTCGGTGAACTGAAGCTGGAGCAGGCGCGGTTGCTGGGTGGCCATGCGGCCGGCGGCAGCTGATCGCGGCGGTCGAACGGGCCGGTGCGCGGGGTGGGCCGGACGGGACTCTCTCCCCCCTGTCGTCACAGTGACCCCACAGACTTGACCCAGTCTTGGCCAAACGCGCTATGTGGTGACTGACGTTCGGTCCTGTTCACTTGTCGCGTCCACGGGGTTGGTTCTTGACGTTTTCTGAGTCGAGTGGGCGTTGCGATGGAGGAACAGCTCATGAGAAGACAGATCCGCGGTGTGCTGGCCGCGTTCACCGGAGCACTGCTGCTCACCATGGGAGTCACCGCGACCGGCGGCCAGTCGGCGCAAGCAGATGACAACGGTGTCGGGGTCAAACCCGTGCTCGGGTGGAGCAGTTGGAGCTTCGTCCGCCGCAATCCGACCGCGCAGACCATCGAGGCGCAGGCGAAGGCGCTCAAGACCAGCGGTCTGGCGAAGAATGGTTTCGTCTACGCCAACGTCGACGACTTCTGGTACCAGTGCCCAGGCAGCCAGGGGCCGGACGTCGACCAGTACGGCCGCTGGGTCACCGACCCCGTCAAGTTCCCGCCCCGCGGTAGTGAGAACGGCGTCCAGGTCGTGGCCGACTATGTCCACTCCCTCGGGCTGAAGTTCGGCCTGTACGTCACTCCCGGCATCTCGCAGCAGGCGGTCGCCAAGAACACCGAGATCAAGGGAACCCCGTACCACGCGCGGGACATCGCGACCACGACGACGGAGAGCAACTACAACTGCGGCGGGATGGTGGGCATCGACTACACCAAGCCCGGAGCGCAGACGTTCGTCGACTCGTGGGCCGGTCAGTTCGCCGGGTGGGGCATCGACTACCTGAAGATCGACGGTGTCGGCACGTCCGACCAACAGGACGTCCAGGCCTGGTCAGACGCGCTGCATCACACCGGCCGGCCGATCCATCTGGAGCTGTCCAACAACCTCGACATCAACAACGCGGCCACCTGGAAGAAACTCTCCAACGGCTGGCGCACCGGCGGCGACGTCGAGTGCTACTGCGGTCCGGACAACAGCAGTTACCCGCTTACCACCTGGGCCTCCGTCGCGTCCCGTTTCGACCAGGTCGCGGCCTGGGCACCGTACGGCGGTCCCGGCGGCTACAACGACTACGACTCCCTGGAGATCGGGAACGGCGACAACAACGGGCTGACTCCCGACGAGCGACGGACGCAGATGAGTCTGTGGTCGCTGGCCGCCTCCCCGCTCGTCCTCGGCACCGACCTGACCCATCTCGACCCCGCCGACCTCGCCCTGCTGAAGAACACCGACGTCCTCGCTGTGGACCAGGACGGCATCGACGCCAAGCGGATCTCCTCGGACGCGAACGCGCAGGTGTTCGCCAAGACCGAGGCCGACGGGGACGTCGTGGTCGGGCTGTTCAACACCGGGTCGGCTCCCCGGGAGGTGGCCACGACCGCGTCCGCGCTGGGTCTGCCCGCGGCACGGGACTACGCCCTGCGGGATCTGTGGAGCCATGGGCTGACCGAGTCGGCGGGCCGGATCGCCGCCGACGTGCCGGCGCACGGTGTGGTCCTGTACCGGGTCCACGGCACCCACCGCACGGTGACCGGCGCGGCTCCGGATGTCTCGTTCGGGCTCAACTGGGCGTCCGCGCCGAGCGACAGCACCACGCGTACGGTGACCGCGGTCCTGTCCGACAACGGGTCACGGCCGATCACCGATGCCGCCCTGACCCTCACCGGGCCGGCCGGCACGAAGATCACCACGCGTTCCGCGACGCGGGCCCGGACGATCCACGGCGGGCGGGCGCTGAAGGTCACCTACTCCGTCTCCATCCCGCCCTCGGCGAAGCTCTTCGCCTCCAGCGACTTCCAGGGGACGGCGAGTTACCGCTTCCGGTCGGCGGGGAAGACCCGGCTGACCGCCGGCGACACGATCACCGTCAACCACCAAGTCACCGCCCCGTACCGGACGTTCGCCTCCACCACGGCGGGCTTCAGCGAGTCCGGCACCCAGCTCGGCATCCGGGCGCAGGGTGCGGACCTGTACAACGGCACCAACGAGTACGGCTCGGTCTATCTGCCGGGAGCCGAGCACGACGGTTCGGTGACGACCGTGAAGCTCGACTCGCAGTCGGACACGGATGTCTGGGCGAAGGCCGGGATCATGGTCCGCAACGACATCACCCAGCCCAACACCTCACCCGGCTACCTGGCCCTGGTCGCGACCCCCGGCAACGGCTATCTCCTCGACTGGGACAGCGACGGCGACGGAAAGCTGGACTCGCAGGACTCCGCCGGCACCGCCGCCTACCCCTCGTGGCTGAAGCTCGTCCGCAATGGCACCGGCTACAGCGGCTACTACTCGACCGACAACGCCACTTGGAACCTGGTGGGCACCATCACCGTCCCGACCGCCGCGGCCACCCAGGACGTCGGCCTCACCCAGACCTCGCACGCCTCGGGCACCACCGGCGAGGCCGACTTCGACGCGTTCACGACCACTCCCTAGGCCTACGGCGACGATGGCGGACGGCGTCCGTCCGGCGCCCGGTGCTCTCCTAGACCGGCGCCGTGCGGGCGCGCATCGCCGGTTCGGCGGGCGGGAGTTCGGCGACCGCCGGGAGTTCGATGGTGAACTCCGTGCGGCCCGGGACGCTGGTCACGTCGATACGGCCGCCGTGTGCTCCCGTGATGGCCGTCGCGATGGCCAGGCCGAGGCCGGAGCCGCCCGCCTTGCCGCCGGCCCGGGCGCGGGAGGCGTCGGCGCGGGTGAAGCGTTCGAAGACCGTGGGGAGGAGGGCCGGGGGGATGCCGGGGCCGTCGTCGCGTACCCGGATGACGACGGTGTGGCCGGCGGTGGCCTCGACGCTCGCCGTGACCGTCGTGCCGACAGGTGTGTGCATACGCGCGTTGGCCAACAGGTTGGCCATCACCTGATGCAGGCGGGCCTCGTCGCCGACGACCAGGGCCGGGGCGTCCAGGGAGAGTTGGAGCTGCCACTCGTGGCCGGTGCCCGCGGCGCGCGCGTCCCACACCGCCTCCGCGAGCAGCGCCGCGAGGTCCACCTCGGCGGACTGCAGCGGCCGGCCCTCGTCGAGCCTGGCGAGCAGCAGGAGGTCCTCCACCAGGCCCGTCATCCGCGCCGACTCGGCGGTGACCCGGCGCCAGGCGAGACCCGGTTCGATGCGGTCGGTGCCGCGGTTCATCAGCTCGGCGTAGCCCGCGATGGAGGCCAGCGGGGTGCGGAGTTCATGGCTGGCGTCGGCGAGGAAGCGGCGCATGCGCTCCTCGCTGCGGCGCATCTGCTCCTCGCTGCGCTGGCGTTCGGCGAGCGAGGACTCGACGTGGTCGATCATGCGGTTGAGCGCGGCGCCGACCTGACCGGCCTCGCTGCCGGGGTCGGTGTCCCGCTCGGGCACCCGGGTGAGCGCGGTGACCTCGCCGTGCCCGAGCTGCGAGCGCGAGACCTCGACCGCGGTGGCGGCGACCCGGCCCAGCGGCCGCAGCTGCCGTCGTATGACGACCGCGCACAGGCAGCCCGCCACGGTCAGTCCGGCGAGGGCGACGACCGCCTCGACCGCCACCAGACCGCTGATCATGTCCTGTACGTCGTCCATCGGGAGCCCAGTGAGAACCCGGACCCCATTGGTGTCGAGCGCCGTGAGCCGGTAGGTGCCGAGGCCGGGCACGGTCCGGGTGTGCATCGCGCTGTCGGCTGTGACGCCCGCCAGGGCCGCGCGCTGGGCGGTGGTGAGGTTCTGGGGCGGGGCGTCCTGCCTGACGACGGCCGCGGCGATGATCGAGCCCTTGTCGTCGAACCGCGCGGCGAGCGTCCCGACGGCGTGGCCGTTCTCCATGAGGAACCCGAGGTCCCCGGCGGCGTCCGGGTGGTGCTGGGCCCCGCCCAGGCTGCGCTCGGCGGCGTTGCCGACCCGGCCGTCCAAGTCGCCGAGCAGATAGGCGCGTTGGACGAAGACGGTGGTGAGGGCCATCGCGGCGCACACGACGACGAGGGCGGCGCTGATGAAGAGGAGGAGGCGGGTGCGGAGTGAACGGCCGTGCAGGCGGCCTCGGTTGCGGGTCAGGAGGTTCATCTGCCGTCCTCCACGGGCCGAAGGGCGTATCCCATCCCGCGCACGGTGTGGATCATCGGCGCCCGGCCCCGGTCGATCTTCCGGCGGAGGCTGGAGATGTAGACCTCGACGAGGTTGCCGCCGCCGTCGAAGCAGCTGCTCCACACCTGGTCGAGGATCTGTGCCTTGCTCAGCACCTGGCGGGGATGGTCGAGGAACAGGGTGAGCAGGTCGAACTCCTTGGCGGTGAGCTGGACCGGCTCACCGGCGCGCCGGACCTCGCGGGTCTCGCCGGTCAGGACGAGGTCGCCGAGTACCCGTACGGTGTCGTCGGCCGGGGTCCGTTCGCCGCCCGCCCGGCGCAGCAGTCCGCGCAGCCGCAGCACGACCTCCTCCAGGGAGAAGGGCTTGGTGACGTAGTCGTCGGCGCCCGCTTCGAGGCCGTCGAGGCGGTGCTCGATGGCGTCGCGGGCGGTGAGCATGAGGACGGGCAGCCTGGGGCTCTCGTACCGGAGTCTGCGCAGCACCTGTACGCCGTCCAGGTCGGGCAGCATGCCGTCGAGGACGACGGCGTGCGGGGCGCAGCCGCGGGCGATCCGCAGCGCGCTGTGCCCGTCCGGCGCGGGGTAGGGCCGCCAGCCGGCCTCGGTGACCGCGACGGACAGCAGCTCGGTGAGCGCGGGCTCGTCGTCGACGATGAGCACACGGACTCGGCTGCTTCGGGACCCAGAGGTGCCAGTCATGTCTCGATACTGTCCCGGCCCGCTGGGGGAATCCTGTGTACCACATGTGCACACCCGAGGAGTTCGGCCCCCGGGGCGGCTTTTGGGCACAGGTCCGGGGGCCGGCGAGGTGCGAAGTGGCCGACGGCGGGCGGGAGTTCAGGCCAGCGGGGCCGAGGGGACCTGTGAGACCTGCGGGACGGCCTTCGCGTCCCAGTCGACGCGGTGGTCGAACTGCCAGGCCGTCCTCTCCGGGTCGATCAGTTTCATGGCCACCGGCATCACCAGATCGCGCAGCACGCGCCCGACCGGGCCCGCGGTCTTGTCGCTGTTCGTCCGGGCGCCGAGCTTGATGATCCGTTCGACGCGCGGCCGACGCAGCCGTTCGTACGCCGCGAAGGCCTGGTCGTACGGCAAGTCCCGCAGACAGCGCGCGAGTTCGACGGCGCTCTCGGCGGCGATGGAGGCGCCCTGCCCGGAGCTGGACGAGGCGGCGTGGGCCGCGTCGCCGATCAGGGTCATGCGGCCGCGGGTCCAGGTCGGCACCCTCGGCATGTTCTCCATCGGTCCGGCGACGAGGAGCTGACCGGCGTCGGTGCGGTCGATCATCTCCAGGGCCGGGGTGCGGTCGTCGGCGAAGGCGGCCCGGAGCGTGCGCAGCCAGTCCGGTGCGCCGGTCGCCCGGACCTCGGCGAGGGTCATCGGGGCGCGGTGGGGCAGGTTGGCGAACCACATCGCCGAGGAGTCGTCGAAGACCTGGTAGCCGAAGAAGGCCCGCTTGCCGAAGCACAGGTACATCACGCCGTCGGTGGACTTCAGCCCGGACGGGGGCAGTTGGGCGCCGAAGGAGATCAGTCCGGCGTAGTGCGGCTCCGGTGCGGACGGGTCGATCAGGGAGCGGACCGTGGAGCGGATGCCGTCGGCGCCGATCAGGATGTCGGCGCTCGCCTCCGTGCCGTCCGCGAAGTGCGCGGTGACACCGGAGCCGGTGTCCGTCGTCCCGGTCAGCCGCTTGCCGTGGTGGATCGGGACGGAGCGGCGCGCGGCCTCGTCGTGGATCGCGCGGTAGAGGTCGGCGCGCCGGACGAACTGCTGGGGCGGGAGCCGGGCGGGCGGGGCGAACCGGGCGAGGTCCTTGCCGGTCCAGCTCCGCAGCCCCATGGCGACGACCGGGGTACCGATGGCGCGGACCAGGTCGCCCGCGCCGATCGCGTCGAGCGCCTGCTGACCGTTCGGCGCGATGGTCATGCCGCCGCCGATCCCGTCGGCCGTGGAGTCGTACGCCTCGTGGACGGTGGCCTCAATGCCCGCCCGCCGCAACGCCATCGCGGCGACGGGGCCGGCGATACCGCCGCCTGTGACGAGGGCGGTGCGGACCTTGCGCGATTCCCCTGTGCCGGTGCGGCTCATGACTGGTGGCTCCTCGACGGGTCGTCGATCGTCGGGACGGTGCCGGTGCGGTGGGCGGCCCGTACGTCCTGGAGGTAGGCGCGGGAGCACATCGCCGTCAGGATCGCGACGCCGCCGCGGCGGACGCGGATCTCGCTGTTCGTGGCGGAGCCGGAGAGGCGGACACGGCGGCCGGTGGCCTTGTCCCCCGTGGGCGCGGGCCCGGAGTCCTTGACCTTGCCGCGGTCGGTCCACGTCAGGTCCCAGTGGTCTACGGCCGTGTCGTCGTCGACGAGCAGCTTGACCAGGGCCCGGTCCATGTCGAGGTGGATCTCGACGTCATCCGGGAGGTCGGGGGAACGCAGGTCGAGGACGGCGGTGCCACGGCGGGCCCTGACCTCGAAGCGGCCGGCCTCGGTCCAGTTCCCGAGGTGCTTGACGAGGGTGTGGTCGGAGTGGACGCGCTCGGTGAGGGACATGTCGGTGATTCCTCTCGGGGTGGTGTCGTAGCGACGACTTGATAGTTGCACTGAAACTAGTCTCACGTCAACTAGTCATCTCGGGGCTACCATCACACCCATGACCGCCTCCGCCGCTCCCCGCAGCTCGCCCCTCGCCCTCACCGTCCTGGCCCTGTTGCACTACCAGCCGCTGCACCCGTACGGCATCCAGCGGGTGATCAAGGACTGGGGCAAGGAGCAGGTCGTCAATGTCAGGCAGCGGGCGAGTCTCTACCGCACGATCGAGCGGCTGCACGGCGACGGGCTGATCGCGGTGCGGGAGACCGGGCGGGATCAGCAGTACCCGGAGCGGACCGTGTACGAGGTCACGGACGCGGGACGTGAGACGGCGCGGGTGTGGCTGGAGGAGATGCTCGCCGCACCGAAGGAGGAGTTCCCGGAGTTCCCGGCCGCTCTGTCGAACCTGTTGCTGCTGCTGCCCGAGGAGATTGCGGACGTGCTGGGGCGGCGGGCCGGCGTCCTCGCGGAGAAGGTCGACGCGATGGACGCGGCGCTGGCGGCGGAGCGCGCTCAGGGACTGCCGCGGATCACCGGGCTTGAGGCCGAGTATCTGCGGGCCGTGACGGCCGCGGAGCTGAAGTGGGTGCGCTCGGTGGTCGAGGACCTGCGGACCGGGCAACTCACCTGGTCGAAGGAGCAGTTGGACGCCTTCGCGGCGAACCCGGCACGGGAATGAGCGAGTTGGGCGGGTAGACGGAACCGGCCGCCGCCCCGTGAGGAGCGACGGCCGGCCGCGTTCAAGAACCTTCAGGCGTACGTCAGTTGCGGATCAGGTTGCGCAGCACGTACTGGAGGATGCCGCCGTTGCGGTAGTAGTCGGCCTCGCCGGGGGTGTCGATGCGGACGACCGCGTCGAACTCCACGCCGGTGTCGGTGGTGACCTTGACCGTGCTCGGGGTGGTGCCGTCGTTCAGCTCGGTGATGCCGGCGACGGAGAAGGACTCCTCGCCGGTCAGACCGAGGGACTCGGCGGTCTGGCCCGCCGGGTACTGGAGCGGGACGACACCCATGCCGATGAGGTTCGAGCGGTGGATGCGCTCGTACGACTCGGCGATGACGGCCTTGACGCCGAGGAGCGCGGTGCCCTTGGCGGCCCAGTCGCGGGACGAGCCGGAGCCGTACTCCTTGCCGGCCAGGATGACCAGCGGGACGCCCTGCTCGATGTAGTTGCGCGAGGCGTCGTAGATGAAGGAGACGGGGGCGTCCGGCTGCGTGAAGTCACGCGTGAAGCCGCCCTCGGTGCCCGGCGCGACCTGGTTGCGCAGGCGGATGTTGGCGAAGGTGCCGCGGATCATGACCTCGTGGTTGCCACGGCGCGAGCCGTAGGAGTTGAAGTCACGCCGCTCGATGCCGTGCTCGGTGAGGTACTTGCCCGCCGGGGTGTCGGCCTTGATCGCGCCGGCCGGGGAGATGTGGTCGGTGGTGACCGAGTCGCCCAGCTTGGCCAGCACGCGGGCGCCGTCGATGTCCGAGACCGGAGTGGTCTCCATCGTCATGCCCTCGAAGTACGGGGGCTTGCGGACGTACGTCGACTGGGCGTCCCACTCGAAGGTGTTGCCCTCCGGGATGGGCAGCGCCTGCCACTGGGCGTCGCCCGCGAAGACGTCGGCGTAGGACTTGTTGAACATGTCCTCGCCGATGGAGTTCGCGACGACGTCGTTGACCTCGGCCTCGGTCGGCCAGATGTCTTCGAGGTAGACCGGCTTGCCGTCCTGGTCGACGCCGAGCGCGTCCTTGGTGATGTCCACCTTCATGGAGCCCGCGAGGGCGTACGCGACGACCAGCGGCGGGGACGCCAGGTAGTTCATCTTGACGTCCGGGTTGATCCGGCCCTCGAAGTTGCGGTTGCCGGAGAGCACCGAAGTCACGGCCAGGTCATGGTCGTTGACGGCCTTGGAGACCTCCTCCGGCAGCGGGCCGGAGTTGCCGATGCAGGTGGTGCAGCCGTAGCCGACGAGGTTGAAGCCGACCTTGTCGAGGTAGGGGGTGAGCCCCGCCTTGTCGAAGTAGTCGGTGACGACCTTGGAGCCGGGCGCGAGGGTGGTCTTGACCCAGGGCTTGCGGGTCAGGCCCTTCTCCACGGCCTTCTTCGCGACGAGCGCGGCGGCGACCATGACGTACGGGTTCGAGGTGTTGGTGCAGGAGGTGATGGCCGCGACCGTCACCGCGCCGTGGTCGATCTCGTACGTCGAGCCGTCGGGGGCCGTGACGGTGACCGGGTTGCTCGGCACACCGTTGCTGGCGGCCGGGGAGTCGGAGGCCGGGAAGGACTCCTTGCCCGCCTCGTCGTCGTCGGCGACGTAGTTGCGCACGTCGCTCTTGAACTGCTCGGCGGCGTTCGCGAGGACGATGCGGTCCTGCGGGCGCTTCGGGCCGGCGATCGAGGGGACGACCGTGGCGAGGTCGAGCTCCAGCTTCTCGGAGAAGTCGGGCTCGGCGGCCGGGTCGAGCCAGAGGCCCTGCTCCTTGGCGTACGACTCGACGAGCGCGACCTGCTGGTCGCTGCGGCCGGTCAGGCGCAGGTACTTCAGGGTCTCGTCGTCGATCGGGAAGATCGCGGCGGTGGAACCGAACTCCGGCGACATGTTGCCGATGGTGGCGCGGTTCGCGAGGGAGGTGGCGGCGACGCCCTCGCCGTAGAACTCGACGAACTTGCCGACCACGCCGTGCTTGCGGAGCATCTCGGTGATGGTCAGCACGAGGTCCGTGGCGGTGGTGCCCGGGGTCAGCTCGCCCGTGAGCTTGAAGCCGACGACGCGCGGGATGAGCATCGACACCGGCTGGCCGAGCATCGCGGCCTCGGCCTCGATGCCGCCGACGCCCCAGCCCAGCACACCGAGGCCGTTGACCATCGTGGTGTGCGAGTCGGTGCCGACCAGGGTGTCCGGGTACGCCTGGCCGTTGCGAACCATGACGGTCCGGGCCAGGTGCTCGATGTTGACCTGGTGGACGATGCCGGTGCCCGGCGGGACGACCTTGAACTCGTCGAACGCGGTCTGGCCCCAGCGCAGGAACTGGTAGCGCTCGCGGTTGCGGCCGTACTCCAGCTCGACGTTCTGCGCGAACGCCTCGTGCGTGCCGAACTTGTCGGCGATGACGGAGTGGTCGATGACCAGCTCGGCCGGCGCCAGAGGATTGATCTTCGCCGGGTCGCCGCCCAGCTCCTTCACGGCCTCGCGCATGGTCGCGAGGTCCACCACGCAGGGCACGCCGGTGAAGTCCTGCATGATCACACGGGCCGGCGTGAACTGGATCTCCTGCGACGGCTGGGCCTGCGAGTCCCAGGTGCCGAGGGCGCGGATGTGGTCGGCGGTGATGTTCGCGCCGTCCTCGGTGCGGAGCAGATTCTCCAGCAGGACCTTAAGGCTGTAGGGGAGCCGGGCCGAGCCCTCCACCTTGTCCAGGCGGAAGATCTCGTACGACTCGTCGCCCACCTGCAGCGTGCTGCGGGCGTCGAAGCTGTTCGCCGACACGACAGTCTCCTTCATTGATGTGCGCGTTCCCACCGCATCCTGCCGCCACAACGTCCTGGCCGATCCGCTAAGGTAAGGCTAAGTTAGGTAAGCCTTACTCCCAGGATCGGCGGAGTGTGCGACTGCGGTGCACCTCGGCAGATATCTCGATGTCGAGATAACTCTAGTACATGGGGGCGGGCTGGTCATGCCCGGGCCGCATCGGGCTGCCATGTTCCCGCGTCTTCGGGGTATCCGATGCGGGACGAAAGGGGGCGGGATGCCGCTCACGTTCCGCAAGAGCTTCCGGATCCTTCCTTGGCTGCGGCTGAACATCAACAAGGGGTCCATGTCGTTCACGACAGGCGGCAGGCGCGGCCCGCGGTACACGCACAGCACCAGCGGGCGCCGCACGACCTCGATGGATCTGCCCGGGCCCTTCGGATGGCGCAAGACGCGCACCAAGAAGGACGACTGACAGCACTGCTGACCGGTCGTCACCCGAATGGACCCCCCAGGAGGCGCCATCTCATATCTGAGATAACCTCGGCCTCATGGCAGACGACTACCTCGTACGTATCGGCAAGCTCATCCGTGACGCCCGGCAACATCGTGGCTGGACACAGACGCAGCTTGCCGAGGCGCTCGGCACCAGTCAGAGCGCCGTCAATCGCATCGAGCGCGGCAACCAAAACATCAGCCTTGAGATGATCGCTCGAATCGGTGAGGCCCTGGACAGCGAGATCGTCTCTCTGGGCTACGCCGGTCCGATGCATCTTCGGGTGGTCGGCGGTCGTCGGCTGTCCGGCGCGATCGATGTGAAGACCAGCAAGAACGCGTGCGTGGCACTGCTGTGCGCCTCGCTCCTCAACAAGGGGCGCACAGTGCTGCGCCGGGTCGCGCGGATCGAGGAGGTGTACCGCCTTCTGGAGGTACTCGGCTCGATCGGCGTCCGCACCCGCTGGATCAACGACGGCGTCGACCTGGAGATCGTGCCGCCGGCCGAGCTGGAGATGGAGTCGATCGACGCGGAGGCGGCCCGCCGCACGCGCTCGATCATCATGTTCCTCGGCCCGCTGCTGCACCGTATGGACAACTTCAAGCTGCCGTACGCGGGCGGTTGCGACCTCGGCACGCGCACGATCGAGCCGCACATGATCGCGCTGCGCCGCTTCGGCCTCGACATCGCCGCGACCGAGGGCCTGTACCACGCGCAGGTCGACCGGTCCGTCTCCCCCGACCGGCCGATCGTGCTGACCGAGCGCGGCGACACCGTCACCGAGAACGCGCTGCTGGCCGCCGCCCGCCACGAGAGCGTCACGGTCATCCGCAACGCGTCCTCCAACTACATGGTCCAGGACCTCTGTTTCTTCCTGGAGGCGCTGGGCGTCAAGGTCGAGGGCATCGGCACCACCACGCTCACCGTGCACGGCGTGCCGACCATCGACGTCGACGTGGACTACTCCCCCTCCGAGGACCCGGTCGAGGCGATGAGCCTGCTGGCCGCCGCCGTCGTCACCGAGTCGGAGCTGACGGTCCGCCGGGTGCCCATCGAGTTCCTGGAGATCGAGCTCGCGGTCCTGGAGGAGATGGGCCTCGACCACGACCGCACACCCGAGTACGTCGCGGACAACGGCCGTACGCGTCTGGTGGACCTCACGGTCCGGCCCTCCAAACTGGAGGCGCCGATCGACAAGATCCACCCGATGCCGTTCCCGGGCCTGAACATCGACAACGTGCCGTTCTTCGCGGCGATCGCGGCGGTCGCTCAAGGACAGACCCTGATCCACGACTGGGTCTACGACAACCGCGCGATCTACCTCACGGACCTCAACCGCCTCGGCGGTCGCCTGCAACTCCTCGACCCGCACCGGGTGTTGGTCGAGGGCCCGACCCGCTGGCGTGCCGCCGAGATGATGTGCCCGCCGGCGCTGCGGCCCGCGGTCGTCGTCCTGCTGGCGATGATGGCGGCGGAGGGCACGTCCGTGCTGCGGAACGTGTATGTCATCAACCGCGGTTACGAGGATCTGGCGGAGCGGCTCAACTCGATCGGGGCGCAGATCGAGATCTTCCGGGACATCTGACCGGCGGAGTGTCGTGCCCCTAGGAGATGAGGGGCACGACACTCCTAAATACCTGCTGACCTGCTGTTACACGCTTGCAGGACCCTCCATTGATCATCGCTGTTTTTCATCACCTTGTGCAACGTGCGTGCAAGATGATCTTAAATTAGTGACGATGCATCAGAGGTATCTGAGTGCCCGTCAGCCTTCACGGAGAGTGCTCGCCAAAGGGGCCTCGCAATGTCCGCACCGACGGTGCCACTGGCGTTCCTGAGATTCGGAGTTCCGTCCTCGCCGCGCACGCGCACCTAGCGCACCACACCGCTACGGCCAGTTCCAGCCCGAACCTCCACACGTACCGGCGCTCCTTCGATCATCCGGCTGACCCCCACGTCCGGGTCGGCGACCTGCTGACCGAGGCGCCCGCCGACAGCATCCGCGACGACCCTGCCCGGGAGCGCGTCGAGACGAGCAGTGAAATGCGTGCTGCCGTCGTCGGGCCTGCCAACGGGATGGGAGGGCGGACGCATACGTCGAGGCCGGCAAGGTCATCAAGACCATGAAGGACACCTGCGCGGACATGTCCGTGAAGTACAAGGAGACGGCTCGGGGCGGGCTTGCGGTGAACATCATCGAGTGCTGAGGAAGTAGGCCCTGAACAGGGTGTTCTTGTCTTTCGGCGCTGTCGGGGGCTTCCCTGCTTGCACGGCGGAAAGTCCCTGAAAAGTCCCTGGGAAATCCCACGAGATGGGTGCCTGACCTGGAGGTTCGCGACATCTGCGTTCACTGATCCGATCCGCCCTGACCGCCGACCGTCGCCAGGGTGTATCAAATCGATCCCCTGAGGTGGCGCACGCCGCCGCGTCGGCGCCCTCCTGCTGATCCGCAACCAGTCCCCTGCCGCCCGCTCTGCCGGGCGCAGAGCAGCCCGAGCGAATCGGCTGGGAGTTCGTCTCCCCGGATCGACTCGATGACTACTGCCTGCCCCACCAGCGCCAGCGGATCACCGAAGCCCTGGTCGCCCTCCACGACCCCGCTCAGCGCGGCTACCGCGTACGAGGCCACCGCATCTGAGACCCAGCAGCAGGGGCACCACACCCGCACTCCGGTTGCCCCTGTCTCGGGCAGGGACTGGCCCGCCTCCGCTTCGGCAACCGGACCATCGCTTCGCATCCGAAATCATCGAAGCCGAAAGGAATCGCTGTGAAGGACTTCTTTGGCACTGTCGTCCACCGTTGGCAGACCGGGCGACGGGACGGCCCGCCCGTCGAGGAAGTGACCGGCCAGGAGGTCGAGCAGACCGTCGAGCTAGTGCGCGAAGGCCGTACGCGGATCGCCCCTTGCTCAGCGTCGGTCCAGTGCGCGGGACGCCGCGTGGTGAGGGATCTTGGGCGGTTGCCGCGTGGTGAGGGGCCTTGGGCGGTTGAGGAGGTCGTTGCCCAAAGGGGTCAGGGAGTGGCGGACGGTGCGTTGTTGGCGACGGCTGTCGGTAAGTCCTGCCTGCCGCAGGACAGTCGCGTGTTCCGACGCGGAAGCTGCTGAGATGTCCAACTGCCTGGCGAGTTCGGCCGTGCTGCTGTGCGGCGCCTCCGCGAGGGCCAGCAGGACCCGGGCCCGAGTGCGCCCCAGTACGGCGGCCAAAACCTGGTCCGTTCGGGTATCCGAGCTGTCGGTGCCCGGCGCTGGGTGATGGAGCGGGTCCCAGGAAGCGGGATGGACGAGGACCGGCGTGTCAGTATCGTTCAGCTGCGCCCGTGGGCTCGGCCAGCAGAAAAAGTGTCCAGTGATGATCAGACCGCGACCCTGCAACCGGAACGTGGACTCGTGATGGGACGGCAGGATGAGGAACGGTGGTTCCCAGGTGATGGACGGGTGCAGCGTGTGCAGGAGCGCGTCCGCCCCTTTGGAGGCGAGTGTTTCGGCACGCAGGGCACGATCGGCATCAAGCACGGTGCGAATCTCGGGAGCGTACGAGCGCACAGCAGCGTCATAGTAGGCCGCGAGATCGTCGACGAGAACACCAAGATGCGGATCCCCCGCCTCCGCCAGTCGGGCGCCCCAAACGGGTAAGGGGTGATGGCCAGACAGGCGGGCCAATTCCCGACGGACACGTCGGCGGGGCGTGGCCCTGATAGCGTCGAACGCTCCTGCTTCCGGCCAGGCACGATTACCTGGTGTGAGGAAGTCGGGCACCCACCCGTATGCAGGCACAAGGCCCCTCAGCACCGCCCCCGGCTGAATGCCACGGGTACGAATGGCCTCTCGCCACGCTTGGAACCGCATAGCCGGATCCCTGCGCAGCAGGACCTGCAGGCTCATCACAGCCTCGCTCACGGGTAAGTGCGCCGGGCGTCCAATTGCCAGCCGGCCCAGGTCCTGTGGGCTGAACTCAATTCGCAATGTCATGGCTCCGCCCCCCTGTCACACTGCTGCCTGCCGCCAAGCTCTCGTAGGTTCTATGGCTGCTCCCGACTGACTTCGCAGGTGTTAACGGATGCTGCATGCCAACGACGTTGAACACCACTCGTCGATCGAAGGTTCGCGAAATATCGCTGAGCAGTGACACCACTCCCGTAGTGATCTGGTTCGTCGTGGGTGGCCTGTTGATAATCAGGCAGCGGCTGTTCCACTTGAAGTGCGGCCTGGTCAGCCAGCCGCTTTCGCCGCTCGCTTGAACATGCCGATGCGTACGTGCGCCTGCGGCGTGTCCCCGCCGCTGACCGCATGGGCCCCGTACAGGTAAGCGGACTCCACCTGCACCTTGGCCTGCGCCGGCGTCCGGCGAACGCTGCCGCTGCCCACGCGGCCGGCCGTGCCCGGCGGTTGGCCGGCGCACAACCCCAGCGCCGCTTCCACGGCCGCACCGGCGACGTCGAGCGAGAGCAGCCCCGGGTTCACCCAGACCTCGTGGTTCTCGCGTATCAGCGTGCCGCCCGAGCCGACTGGGTCCACACAGGTCGGCCTTCATGACCGGGACTCCGTGCGAGGCCAGCGTTCCGGTGCCCGAACCATGCAAGCCGAGCAAAGGGTAGACGTCGATGGGACCGAAGACCGAACCGTTCGGGCTGTCCGCAACTCCCTCCAACTCGCACGACCATGCCTGGGCGGCATCATCACGAAGACCGACCAAGCAGGCCTGGACAAAGGGCATCCGGTCTGCGTGCAGGCGTGACTGCTCCAAGCCTGACAAGGAAACTCCCGTAAAACGATGTGTGCGCTTACCAGGTACAGAGACGGAGCGCCGGCGGATCAGGCCGCGAACGCACGCGAAGGGCTGTGCCGGTGGGCAATGCGGTGCGCGTGAGCCATAGACCACAAACCAACCTCCGGTGGGAATCGGCCAGCCGCAAGAACGGCAGGCGTTGACGCCCGAACAGGGAGATGCCTGGCCGACGCCGACTCTCCGGAAAGCCGTTCGGTGTCGGCCAGGCACCAGATTCCCGGCTGGCTCCTTGTTGCGCACACCCCTGGCGCCACGTGAAACAACTCTCGGGCGGCCGGCCGGAGCCGGCGTTCGGCTGAAACGCGCTGTTCATAGGTGCAGTTGGTGCACGGCGGTGCCAAAGTTGCCTGTACCGATCATGCCGACGGGGGGATGGGATGGGGCGCCGAGAGGGAGCACTGGATCCGGAAGCTGGTCCCGTGCAGCGTTTCGCTTTCGCGTTGCGCACGCTTCGTCAGGAAGCGGGCGGGCTGACTTACCGGGCCATGGCGCAGCACGCGGGTTATTCCGTGGCGACGTTGTCACGAGCGGCGGCCGGGGAGCAGTTGCCGTCCCTCGACGTGGCACTGGCCTACGCGCGGGCCTGCGGAGCGGACGGGGCGGAGTGGGAGCGGAGCTGGCGCATAGCAGCCGAGGATGCGGCTGCCATGCGGGAGACCGGTGATGACGCGCAGGCGCCATACCGCGGGCTGGCCCGCTTCGAAGCCGCGGACGCTGATGTGTACTTCGGGCGGGACGAGCTGGTGGCTCAGCTCATCGAGCGGGTGCACACCCGCCGCCTGGTCGCCCTCGTCGGCGCTTCCGGAAGCGGCAAGTCCTCGTTACTGCGCGCGGGGCTCATCCCCGCCCTGCAGCGGGAAAGGTCCATTGACCGTCG
Organism: Streptomyces sp. NPDC058469; assembly: GCF_042721125.1. Taxonomy (NCBI): domain Bacteria; kingdom Bacillati; phylum Actinomycetota; class Actinomycetes; order Kitasatosporales; family Streptomycetaceae; genus Streptomyces; species Streptomyces sp. NPDC058469. Next base: position 24,980 of record NZ_JBHXME010000023.1, on the reverse strand, counting down.
TCCGACAGGCATTCGGATCCTCACCCCAGGGGCCCAGCCGATGTCGGCCCATGGCGCCGCGATCACGCCCTCCCAGGGACGCGGCGACACGGTGGTCATCCTCGACCAGTTCGAGGAACTTTTCACCCTGTGCTCCGACCGCGCCGAGCGCTCTGCCTTCCTCGACGGGCTGGTGAAGGCGACGGAGCCGATGAGCGGGCTGCGGGTGGTGTTCGCGGTGCGCGCGGACTTCTTCGGCCGCTGCGCCGAACATCATCATCTGGCTGCGGCGCTGCGTGACGCCACCCTGCTCGTCGGCCCCATGGGCCCCGCCGAACTTCGCGATGCCATCGTCAAACCGGCAACCGCTGAGGGACTGATCGTCGAGCGCGAACTGACCGCGAAGATCATCGAGGACGTCGACGAAAGACCAGGCGGTCTACCGTTGATGTCCCACGCCCTGTTGGAAACCTGGCGCCGCCGCAAAGGCCGCGCTCTGACTCTTGCCGCCTACCAGGCAGCGGGCGGCGTCGAAGGCGCCATCGCCCGAACAGCGGAAGACCTCTACACCCAACTGTCCGCACCCGAAGCCAGGCACGCCCGACGAATCCTGCTGCGCCTGATCGCCCCCGGCAAAGGCACGCAGGACACAAGGCGTCCGGCGGACCGCGAGGAACTGGATGCCGACAGCTCTCCCGCGGCTGGAGACGTACTCGAGCGGTTAGTCAAGGCACGGCTGGTCACGATCGACGGCAGCACCGTCGACCTGGCGCACGAAGCTCTCATCGCCGCTTGGCCCAGGCTGCGGGAATGGGTCGACGAAGCCCGGGAACGCATGCACCTCCAACATCAGCTCAGGGAAGCCGCCCGCGCATGGAACGCCCTGGGCCGCGACCCGGGGGCTTTGTACCGCGGCACCCGCCTCGCCGCTGTCGAGGAAGCCTTCGCCGTTCCCGGCAGAGCCGAGGATCTGAACGGTCTGGAACGGGAATTCCTCTCCAGCAGCACGACCGCTCGCGACCGTGAGCGCCTCGCTGCCGCCCGCACGTCGCGCCGCCTGCGCCAGTTCACCGGCACACTGTCCGTCCTGCTTGTCATCGCCCTCACCGCGAGTCTGGCCGCCTGGAAAGAGTATCGGGCGAGCGAACATCAACGAGACCAAGCTTTAGCCGCACAGCAGACCGCTGTGTCCCGTCAGCTGGCCGCGCAGTCAGCCGCTCTCCTGGGCGACGACCCCGATCTCGCCATGCTGCTAGCCGTGCAGGCCTACCAGATCCGTCCCACGGTAGAGGCCGTCTCCAGCCTCTACTCCGCGGCAGCCCTCCCCTTGCGGCACCGGCTGACTGGTCCCACTGCCCCTGTCAGCGCGGTGGCATTCAGTTCCGACGGCCGTTCAGTGGCTGCCGGCAGTTCCGACGGCCGTATACGGCTGTGGAATGCGGCGAACGGCAGGGTTCGCACAATCTTCCCCGCTTTCGCAGGAGGAGTCACCGGCCTGGCCTACCGTCCGGACGGCCGCCTCCTGGCCGCCGGCGACGCCCACGGGAGGCTGCGGCTGAGGACTGTTTCGGTGGCCCGGAAAGCCTGGACCGTTCAGGACTATGCAAGAGATCCGGGACCGGTGGCGGTCAGCTCCGACGGCCGTTCAGTGGCTGTCGGCAGTTCCGACGGTCATGTACGGCTGCGGAATGCGGCGACCGGTACGGTTCGCACCGTCTTGCCCGTCTCCGTGCATGGCGTGGCGTCGGTCGCCTTCAGCCCAGACGGCCGCCTCCTCGCCGTCGGCGACTTGGGCGGAACAATCCGGGTGTGCGACCTGATCCACAGCACCACCCGTGTGATCCGGCAAGAAGGGGCCGGCCCAGTGTCATCAATGGCCTTCAGCCCCGACAGCCGCCTACTGGCCGTGGGCGATGTCGGCGGTCTGGTGCAGTTGTCGGACGTGACGAAGGGTGCTCTCCGAACTCCGTTCACCGGACACGACGGGCCGGTGCGGGCGGTGGCGTTCAGCCCGGACGGGCGCATGGTGGCCACCGGCAGTGACGATCGCACAGCACGGCTGTGGGACACGGCCACCGGCAAGAGCCAGGCTGTCCTCACCGGCCACCTCGACAGTGTGTCGTCGGTAGCGTTCAGTCCGGACGGCAGCACTCTGGCCACCGGCAGTCTTGATCGCACAGTCCGGCTGTGGGATCTTGCTCAGCAGACGCCCGACAACAGACGAACCGAATCCGCCACCTTGTCGAGCATGGCCTTTACAGATGACGGGCGTACCTTGGCAACGGGTGATGTCCATGGAACAGTGCGCTTCTGGGACACGGCCAACGAACGGCCGCGCAGCGCCCGCTCTGTCGGTGTCGGCGCTGTGACGTCACTGCTCCTTCGTCCAGGCGGCCAGGCAATGGCCGGTTTGAACACCGGTGACGGCCGCTCCGTGCAACTGTGGGATGCGCGAACCAGCATGCTCCGCACGGTCGTGCGCAACCGTCCCCTGTCCGACACCCTGCTGGCAACGGCACTGAGTCCCGACGGGCGCGTTCTCGCCACCGGCGGGACAGGCGCGCGTATGCACCTTTGGGACGTAGCCACCGGCAAGGTCCGGACCGTCCTCGCCGGACAGACAGACGTCGTGGCGTCACTCGCTTTCAGCCCGGACGGACACACACTTGCCTCCGCCGGTGCCGACGGAAAGCTACAAGTATGGGACATCGCCACTGGCGCGAGGCATGCCGTCCTCACCGACCTGGCAAGCTCGCTGGCGTTCAGCCCCGACGGCCGCACCCTCCTGGCCGGTCACGCCGACGGAACAGTACGACTGTGGGACCTGGCCACAAGTACCGTCCGCGCCACCCTGAGTGGGCGTCAACAAGCAGTGTCCGCGATGGCTGTCAGTCCCGACCAACACACACTCGCGGCCGGCAATACCGACGGCACGATTCAACTGTGGAAGCTCAGCCTGCCCCGCCCACGTCAGGCCATCGGCATGATCTGCGACGCTCTTGACCGAGACCTCACCCAGCAGGAACGCTCCCAGTACCTCCGGGGCCACGCGCGGCGCCAAGTGTGCTTCCCCTAGGCGGACTTGTCCGGCCGATCATGCGCGAAGCCAGACGGTGAAGGCTGCGGCGGTGGCCAAGCTAAGCGGACATACCCTGCCTGTCGTAGCGAGTGGGTGCGCCACGAGGCGCCATTGAGCCGAGTGAGGTGAGAGACCTTCACCGCCGGGTTGTCGCAGTAACCCGTTTGGAGACACCGGTAGGGCGCCCCAAGTCGATCTCACCCACCGCCCGACGCCTGAGCCAGTTGATGGCCCGTTCGACGGAGTCGCGTTCCTCGTACGGCTCTTCGTCGCAGCCGGGCGGCCGCCCGCCGAGTGAGCCTTTGCGCTGGCGGGCGGCCTGGCTGTCGGTATTCTCCGGGATCGTGCGCCGGACGCGCCGGCGACGCAGGTACTCCCGACAAGGCCCGTTGCCGTATGCCCTGTCGGCTGCCATGCTGTCGGATTCTCGGAGCCTTCCCGGCCCCCCTCGCCTCCCACACCACCCTCATCAGGCGTGCGGGCAGGCTTTGCCACGGCGTTTCGTCCTGGTGTTCTGGCTCCCCGGCCCTCTTTTTCCCGGCCCTGAGCCCGAGCTCGAACGTAAGACCGGATGCGAGCCTGAACATAAGGCAGTCCCGCTTCCTGTCAGCCCGTGCCCCATCTCCTCTGACCCATCCCTTGCGGGTGAGCCGTCGACGCGAGGGGAAGACGTGGGAGGAGCATCCGATGGCAGGGAGCCCCCGTATCGCCGACGGCCCAGTCGCTTCTCAGCAGGGCTTCACCCAATAGACCCAGGACCAGTCGGCGGAGGCGTCTGTGTCGTAGGCACCCGCATCCGTCCAGCGCGTCACGTGGTCGGAACTCCTGAATTGCGCGCGGGTTCCAGGGGTCTGGTTGTTGATCCACGATCCGAGACTCGTCCACGGGATGTAGTACTCGCGGCAATCGTACATTGGAATAGGATCACCGGTGAAATTCGGTCCGGGGTAAGCACAGAAGTATTTGTACCCGCAGCCGGCCGCTATGGCGGCGGTACCATTCGTCCTCTTGCTGTCGACGGAATTGCCGGCCTGCAGCGAGAGCGCCAGGGCAGCTTCGTCGGCGGTGCGGATCCTGTCGACCGCTACCTGGGTCCCGCCCGTCTTCACCTCAGCCGTGCCGAATCCACGGGTCTTGGCCTGCGAGGCGAAGGGAGTCCCGGGGTTGTGTGTCGCTGCATCGGCGGTGCAGGCCATGGTGAGGACGGCTGAGAGACCGGTGGCGACCGCCACCATGCTACGCACCCATGTTCGACGGCTCGCGCCGTGGTTTTCGGTCATAGTGAAACTCTCCTCGAAGAGACCCTGTCGGTTGACTTCATCGAATCTAGGACTGCCGAAGGAATGACGCATCACCTTTCGGCCTCACCCGAATTCAGAGGCCGTCCGCCTACCGCCGGGTTACTTCACCGGTGAGTTCTGGGCTCTGACACAACCCTGGGTCCGGTCACGAATTACCTTCATTGCGTTGACTGTGCGGCCATTGCGGAGCCCGTGGCCGATGCCTCGAGAGCTCGATTGCTGGAGCCCACGACCCCCGGATTCCCAGCTCACCGATCCCCAGTGAGCAGGCCCAACCAACGACGCCTCGCTGCCGACGCCTCCGGTTGGCTGCGACAACGCGGGCTGCGCAGCCTCCGGCAGGAGCCGCGCTCCGGTGGCCCAACTGATCGAGAGCCGTGAGGGAGACTCGGCCGATCGAGGAGGCGTGGAAGTTGTCCTACCTGACGATGGTGATGTCCTATGGCACTCCCAAACCGAGTTCTTCCGTCGCGCGGTGGGCTCCGAGTGCGACGACGTTCCCCGCCGGCGAAGATGACCGTCGGCAGCGCAACGGCTTCCCTGGCAGCCCGGTACCCGCCTATTCCGAGCAGTCCGTCTCGATGACGTCAGGCTTGAGACCGTGTCCCACGCCCGCAGGCGCAGCCGGCCGAGTCAGCCGGGTGGGCTTCCGCTCAGACGGCCGTGGCGGCGAGACGCCGGAAGAGCTCCCGGGTCGCAGAGCCGGCCTCGGCGCAGTAGACGATGAGGCGTTGACCGGTCTCGGGGATGTGGAGTACCTGGCACTCGTACTCCAGTGGCCCGAAGGTGGCGGAGTCGATCTTCTTGATAACCCGGCGCCGTACCTCGACGTCGTGGGTCGCCCACATCTCGGCGAAGCGTGGTGAGGTGCCGAGGAGTTCGGTGACGAGTCCTTCGATCCCGCGGTCGCCGGGGTGGAGGGCATAGGCGGCGCGCAGGTCGGCCACGGTCGCGCGGGCGAACGCGATCGCCGACTCGTCGTCCCAGCGGTGGTCGTCGAGGGCCTCGCGGAACATCCAGCGGACGAGGTTGCGGTCGTCCTTCGGTGCTCGCGCGATGCTGCTGATGAAGTGCGCGGCGAGCGCGTTCCAGGCGAGGAGGTCGTACTTCGCGTCGACGACGTAGGCCGGCACCTCCGGCATGCTGTCGAGGAGGCACCGTACTGCGGGAGTGAGTTCGCGGGCCGGGCCAGCGACCGGGGGCGGGCTTTCGTCGGCGACGCGGAAGAGGTAGTCCCGCTCGTCGCGGGTGAGCAGCAGTGCCCGGGCCAGCGCGGAGAGCACCTGACGGGACGGGTTCGGGCCACGGCCCTGTTCGAGCCGGATGTAGTAGTCGATGGACATTCCGGCGAGTTGGGCGACCTCCTGCCTCCGCAGACCGGGCGTGCGGCGGCGCAGACCGTCCGGCAGACCGACGTCCCGAGGTTTCAGGCGAGCCCGGCGAGCCCGCAGGAACGCCGCCAACTCCTCGCGCAGGATCATGCCTCCATGCTGCCTCAGCCCTGGCGGCCGTGGGTGGTATCGCCGGTACCAGCTTCACCAGGTCTCTGGTGGGCCGGCGACGGGCGCCGCAGGGTCGGGGCATGACACTGATTGCGCTGATCACAGGCGCCAACAAGGGCATTGGCTACGAGACCGCCCGGCTGCTCGGCGAGCGCGGCATGACCGTGCTGGTCGGCGCACGGAGCGAGGAACTCGGGCAGAAGGCCGCACAGGCACTGCGCGAGGGCGGCGTCGATGCCCGGTTCCTCCAGATCGACGTCACTGACGACGCGTCCGTCCAGCGAGCCGCCGACCACGTGGGCGCCGAGTACGGACATCTCGACGTCCTGGTCAACAACGCGGGCATCGTCGGCGACGTCGAAGGCGCCCGTGGCGGACCGAGTGCCGCCACCCGGGCCGCCCTCCGCCAGGTCTTCGAGGCGAACGTGTTCGGCGTGGTGGCGGTCACCAACGCGTTCCTGCCGCTGCTGCGGAACGCCGAGGCGGCTCGTATCGTCAACGTCTCCAGCGAAGTCGGGTCGCTGACCTTCATGAGTGATCCGGAGCATCCGCTCCATCAGCTGGCCACGATTCCCTACCCGGCGTCGAAGACCGCGCTGAACATGGTCACCGTGATGTACGCCAAGGAACTGCGGGACACCCCGATTAAGGTCAACGCCGCCAACCCCAGCCACTGCGCGACCGACCTCACCCGCCACACCGGCTCCCGCACGCCGGAGCAGGGCGCCTTGGTGAGCGTCGCGCTGGCCACGCTGCCGGCCGACGGTCCGAGCGGGCGGTTCTGGGGCGACGGCGCCCCGGCCGCGGACGCGGAACTGCCCTGGTGATCCCCTGAAGGAATCACCACTCCCGCTGATACCGACCCGCTCAGCACAACACAGCACCTGACCCCTCGGTCGATGACCGCGTGGAGAGGCGTGATGTCGAAGTCGGCCCAGTTCCTGTTATGACGCACCAACGCACCGCATCTCCTGTGTGCCGGACGGAATTTGGCACACAGGAGAGAGGACTCGTAGTGAGTCAGCAGAACAAGCACCGCGGCATCAACCGCCGCAGCATGCTGCAGATCGCCGGAATAGCCATCGCTGGTACGGCAGGTGCTGTCGGAGGGGTCTCGTTCGCCGGCGGCAGCGCGAGCGCGGCGCTGGCGGACTGCACCGGGACGCCGTCGCCCACCGGCAGCGCGGTCGGCACGGCGACCGCCCGGCCCACCTCGGAGTTCGCTCACCCGGGGCTTTTGCACACGCATCCCGACTTCGACCGTATGGCGGAGAAGGTGAAGGCGGGTGCCCAGCCGTGGAAGGCCGGCTACGAACGGCTGGTGGCGAACCGGCATGCGCAGAGCACCTGGTCCCCGCGCGCGATGCCCACCGTGATCCGGGGTGGTGCCGGGCAGAACTACCCGACGCTCTACAACGACATTCACGCCGCCTACCAGAACGCGCTGCGCTGGAAGGTCACCGGCGAGACCGCTCATGGTGACGCCGCCCGGAACATCCTCAACGCCTGGTCCGGCACCCTGGCCAACCTCAACGGCAACGCGGACCGCTTCCTGGCCGCGGGGATCTACGGCTACCAGTTCGCCAACGCCGCCGAGATCATGCGTGGCTACGACGGATTCGACGTGGCCCGCTTCAAGAAGATGCTGCTCACCATCTTCTACCCGATGAACGACCGCTTCCTGACCACGCACAACGACGCCTACATCACCAACTACTGGGCGAACTGGGACCTGTGCAACATGGCCTCGATCCTGGCCATCGGCATCTTCTGCGACGACCGCGCCAAGGTCGAGCAGGCCGTCGACTACTTCAAGAACGGCGCCGGCAACGGCTCCATCAAGCACGCCGTCCCCTTCATCCACCCCGGAGGCCTCGGCCAGTGGCAGGAGTCCGGCCGCGACCAGGGCCACGCCACGCTCGGCATCGCGCTGATGGGAACCCTCTGCGAGATGGCCTGGAACCAGGGCTACGACCTCTACGGCTACGACGACAGCCGCTTCCTCAAGGGCGCCGAGTACGTCGCCAGGTACAACCTCGGCCAGGACGTCCCCTATACCGCCTACACCTGGGGCACCGGCCGCTACGGCGCCCGCCAGACCCAGCCCGGCGTCTCCCCGGCGTCCCGGGGCGCCGAACGCCCGGAGTGGGAGCTGGTCTACAACCACTACGTCAAGCGCAAGGGCCTGTCCGCGCCCAACGTGACCGCCTTCGCCCAGAAGACCCGCGCCGAGGGCGGCGGCGGGGACTACGGCCCCAACAGCGGCGGCTTCGACCAACTCGGCTTCGGGACACTGGCCTTCACCCGGTAGCCGGTCACCGTGGTGGTGCCCCGGCGCCGTTTCAGGAGAGCCTGGAGAGCTGGGCCACCGCGAGCGGGTCGGCCGGGGCGCCGCGGGTGAGGTACTGCGGCACCGGAGCGGCGTCGTCGCCGGTGTCCCTGACGATGCCGTACCGGACGTAGCCGAGGCCCGGATCGTCCGAAGGGGCGTGACGGATGTCGTCGCTGACGTTCTGCCGGCTGCAGGAGGCGACGATCAGGGCGTACTTGAGGCCGCTCAGGTTGAGATTCAGCGTGACGGTGCCGTCGAGGTAGTAGTACTCGTTCTGCCACATCTGCTGGGCGCCGGCCGGCAGCGTGGCGTAGCCCAGGGGGCGGTTCCCGAGCCAGGTGTGCGCGTCGGTAGTGCCCGGTTGCATGTCGTCCATCCGGCGACCACCCCCGGAGGCCACGTGGAACAGCTTGCCGCTCAGCCTGGTCCAGGTGGGCATCGCGAGGCCGCCAGGGAAGACCGTCACCTGCCAGCGCACGAAGAAGTAGCCGCGCCCGCTGATGCGCAGGTTCTCGCCGCGGTGGTTGAGGACGTACATCTCCCCGGTCGCGCCGGGGTGCCGGTTGCCGTACGTGCCCGACATGGCGACGGGGGCGGTCTGGGGACGTGCCGGGAGTTCTCCTGGTGGAGTGTCGGGGTTCGGGGCGCTCTCCGTACGGTCGATGTTCTGGCCGTAGACGGGGGTGCTCGGGACCGCCGACCGGTTCGGGATCGCGGTGGGCCCGGCGGTGGTCGGGCTCGTGCGTACCGGTGTCGGTGAGTGGATGGCGACGGTGTGGTGCCGGGGCGGCGGTGAGTGCAGTACGGCGTATCCGGTGATCGCTCCTCCGCTCACCACCATCGCGCCCGCCGTGAGTGCCACCGCGGGCTTCGCCATCATGTAGTGGACGGCGTTCGCGAACGGCGTACCGGCCATGCCCACGGCGTGATGTGCGGCAGCGCCCGTGGCTGCCGCGGTGTGGGCCGTGCCGAGCTGGTGGAGCAGTACGGTCGCCCCGAGTCCTGCCGAGACGGGCACCAACGCGAGCCCGACGAGCAGTCTTTCGGCCGGTACCAGGTCCTGCCCGAGCGCGTCGCAGGTGGCGCAGGCGCGGACGTGCCGGGCGATTCGCTTGCGCCACAGCCCCGCCGGATTGCCGTCCCAGTCCGCGGTGAGCTGGGCCAGGTCGGGGCAACGGGAGACGGCGCCGAGCGCGCGGACGACGATCCGGGCCGACTCGAGCCGTTCCCTGAGCCGCTGCACGCGCACTGCGGTGTGCTGCGGAGTCAGTTCGAGTGCGGCGGCGAGTTCGGCTCTGGTGAACTGGCCGGATGCCTCCAGCCACCACACCGAGAGCAGTTCGCGTTCTGCGGGATCAAGCCAGCGGGTTGCCTCGGCGACCTCGCGGCGCTGGCCCGACAGGCCCAGCCGGAGGATGGTCGCCTCGACGAAGTCGGCGCTCGGATCCTGTGCTTCGAGCACCTCGTCGAGGAACCCCGGAGCGGGGCGGCTCTGCTGTCCGCGCCACCGTTCGCGGACCTTCTGCATCGCGATGGCGACCAGCCAGGAGCGGAAGAGTTCCGCCTCGCGCAGGCTGTCGAGGGCGGAGACCATGCTGATCATGGTGTCCTGGACCACGTCGTCCACATCGAGGTGGCCGCCGAGCGCCCGTCCGACGACGTTGTAGACGAACGGCAGGGAGCCCGCGACCAACTGGTCGAGCGCGTGCTGGTCTCCGTCCCGGGCGGCCGTGACGGTTTCGGTGTCGGGCATGTCTACTGTGCGCATCGGCTCTCTCGCAGCATCACCGGAGGTGCATCGTCATCTAGAAGAGGGGACGAGCACGCACCGCATAACCGAAATCGGGTGGGCGATCATGGGCGGACGTGATCGTGCCGCACGCTGGTCCGCTCCGTCGGCGACAGGGCCTCCTGGTGCCTGGGGGCGTACCCCGAGCTACCTGGAGGCCCTGCCTTCTTGCTGTTGACCGGTGGAAAACCCCTTCTCAGAAGGTCAGTTGACCCGGACGATCTTCCAGAGCTGGTCGTTCACACTGACGTCGGTCCACTGGACGACGGCCCCGCCGTTCGCGGTGGAGGACCCGGCGACACCGGCCAGCAGGCCGCTGTTCGTGTTGGCGACCTTGTAGTAGCCGCCGCCCGCGTCGGTCAGGGTCCACTTCTGGGAGGCACCGCTGGTGGCGGCGTTCTGGACGATGGCCGCGCCGACGGTGGTGGAGCCGTTGTTGATGTCGAGTTTCAGCCCGCTGTTGACGTTGGTGACCGTCCACGCACCGCCGGTCTGGGACTGGAAGCTCCACAACTGGCATACACAGGCGCTGTTCTGCCATTGCTGGGCCGCCGTGCCCGCGGTGGTGGAGGCGGCGGGTATGTCGAGGTACTTGCCGCTGTTCTTGTTGACCAGGACGTACTGGCCTGTGGCCAGGTTCGGCGGGGCGATCTGGGTGAGGTTCCACCGCTGGGTGGCGGAGGCTGTGTCGGTGCTCTGGTCCACCGTGGCGCCGACGGTGGTGGAGGCGCCGGGGATTTCGAGGGCCTTGCCGTTGACCCGGTTGGTGATCGTGAAGCCGCCCGCCGGGTTGGGCGCTACGGCCCACTCGTGGTCGGCGCTGCCGTTGTCGTCCCACTGCAGGATCTTGGCGCCGTTGGCGGTGGACTGGTTCTCCACGCCCAGGACCCTGCCGCTGGCCACGTTGAAGATCTTGAAGTAGCCGGATGCCTGCTGGTCGAAGCGCCACTGCTGGTCGGTGGCGCTGTCGGTGTTCTGCTGGGTGGCGTAGGTTCCGTTGGTGGTGGAGCCGCCGGCGATGGTGAGTTTCAGGTTGCTGTTGGCGTTGGAGGCGGTGTAGGTGGCTCCGTCGGAGATGCCGCCGCCCAGGTCGATGGTGCTGTAGGTGACCGAGTTGACGCCGGTGCTCCTCAGCCGTCCTCCGCTGAAGACCTCCAGGCTGTGCCCGTCCGCGAGCGGGAGCATGCCCCGGCTGTAACCGGCGGCCACGTTGGAGGGGATGCGCGTCCAGGCGCCCGCGGCACCGTTCTGGGTGTTGAGGAACAGGTCGGACGTGCTGTTGGCGCTGACCACCAGGGTGCCGTTGGCGCCGCCGGTGGGGAGCCAGGTGACGAACGGGGAACTGGTGGGCACGCCACCGGAGTTCAGCGCCGTGCCGGCGACGGAGCCGAACGCCTCCGGGTCGGCGGAGATCTTGTAGTAGACGGCGAAGTTGCCCTCGGGGGCACCGCCGTACTCGTACGTCATGACGTAGTTGCCGTTGGGCAGCCTCGCGACGGTGGGCATACCGGGGCGGCTGCTGTAGGTGGGCACCGCCACGTCATCGACGACCGGGCCCCAGTTGACGCCGTCCGTGGTGACCTGGTGCACGATCTTCTGGCCGTGGGCCGGGTCACGCTGGTCGGAGTAGTAGGCGATGAGCTTGTTTCCGGAGACCATCAGGAACGGCTCCCACACCGGGGTGTTGCCGTTCTCGCTGATGGCCGCGCCGCCGATGGCGATGTTGCTGACGAAGTTCCAGGTCACCCCATGGTCGGTGCTGGCGTACATGTCGATCTTGATCGCCGACCGGTCGCTGGGGACCGAGGCGCCCGTGGCCATGATGGTCCCGGCGGGGAAGTTGCCGATCGCGGTGGGCAGTTCGTACAGGTCCGGCTCCCAGCGCATTCCCCAGCCGTTCTGGGTGTCGGTGACGCTGGAGATCTGGGTCCAGGTGTTGCCGTTGTCGGTGCTGCGGTAGATCGGCAGGACCGGGGTGCCCGAGGTCCACTGCTCGTACGTGGCGAGCATGGTGCCGTTGGACGCCCCGCTGTACTTCATGCGCATTGCCCGCGGGTAGAGCGTGCCCGGGGAGGGGGCGTTGGCCAGCGGGGCGGCCAGCGTCTGCGAGGCGCGGGAGACGGCGTGCGCCTTGCCCGCGGCGGGGACAAGGAGCGTGACGGCTGCTGCGATCAGCGAGAGCAGCATGAGGAGGACTGTGGCGGGGTGGGGACGGGGGACGGCGCGTTGTCTGGCGCCTTCCGGTGTGATGGACATGTGCGGCTCCCAACATGCGGTGCACGGGTGGGTGTTGGTGCCCGCCGCTTCCGGAACGTCCCGGAACGGCAGCGGCGGGTGGCTCTTGGGTACGCCGGCCGGAGGGGGGCACGGATGACGTACGACGGCATGCCGGTGGACGCGGGCATGCTCATGGGTGGGACGACCGTCGACGACAGATGTCGGTGACAGGTACGGGCGCGCGGTGGTACGGGGACAGGTCCTGCGGCCTACCGGTCCTGGTCGGCCGTTGCCGGAGGTACGCCTCTTGGGCTTCTCCGGGGAGGGTGTCGAAGTCGGGAGGTGCTCAGGTGATGTGGCTTGCCGTCGGCTCCTGGCGAAGCGGCGCGGGCGCCGCCGTCGAGGAGCGGACGACGAGCTCGACCGGGGGCGTACTCGCCGGCGGAAGGTCTTCGTCGGGCTTCTCGATGGCATGCACGAGAAGCCTGAGTCCTTCCTTCGCCGCGGCGTCGAAGGGCTGGCGCACGGTGGTCAGCGGCGGAGTCACGTAGGCGAAGACGGGGTTGTCGTCGAAGCCCACGACGCTGACGTCTTCCGGCACGCGTCGGCCGGCTTCCAGCAGTGCGTGGATCAGGCCGATGGCCATGTCGTCGCCCGCCGCGAACACCGCGGTCACAGTGGGGTCGGCAGCCAGTTCACGGCCCGCCGCGTATCCGGAGGCGGCCGACCAGTCGCCCTCGATGACAGGGGGTGCGGTCCTGCCCCTTTCCTCCAGTGCCGCCCGCCATCCCGCGAGACGGTCCTTGGCGGCGTACCACTGCTGAGGACCGGCGAGGTGATGGACCGTCGTATGTCCCAGATCCAGCAGGTGCTCGGTCGCGGCCCGGGCCAGGAGGTCGGAGCCGACCCCCGCGGTCACGGTCCGGGAGGCGGTGAAGACCGGGGGTGCACCGAGGAAGAGGACCGGCACGTCGGCGCGGAGGGCGACTGCTCCCTCGTCCACCGGCTCGGAGATGACGATGCCGTCCACGCCCTGTTCGAGCAGTGAGCCCACGGCGCCGGCGATGCCCCGTTCGTCGCCTTCCAGGGTGCTGACGACACGCAGGGCGTAGCCGGCGTCCCGAACGGCTCGCTCGATGCCGACGAGCAGCGAGGCGACACCGTATCCGGCGGTCCCGAGCGTCACCACGCCGATGGAGCGGGTTCGACCAGAAGCCAACATCCGGGCCGCGTTGTTCAGCCGGTAACCGAGCTTTTCCGCGGCTTCGAGTACCCGCCGACGCACCTCGGCGGAGACGTGCGGCTCACCGTTGAGGACCCTCGACACCGTCTTGCGCGAGACTCCTGCCACGCGGGCCACGTCCTCACTGCGCGGCAAACCAGGGCTTGCGCCCAGTCCTACCACTCGTGCCATGACGTCTCCCGATGACCGGATCCTCTGAATACCGCTAGGTCAGCTATATGACCGCGCGGTCAATGTCTACGGCTCGAGAGGTCGTGCGTCAAGAGTTCGGGCGACGCGTTTTCGCTCCACTTTTCCCGCCCGCACTGCCTGTATGACGCATCGAGCGAAGGGTCTTGACAGGAGGCCACTGGTTGGATTTATGGTCCTCGCGTTCCGATCGTCTTTGTTCGATCGTGTTTGACGCTGGTTGCTTCGACGGCCCGTCCTCTCCACCTCTCCGACCGACAGGCCCGGTCAGGACCCGACATGAACCGCCCCTCGTTCGGCCGGTCCACCAACGACAGTTCGTCAGTGGCCTGCCTCTGGGCGCCGACAAGAGCTGACGCCCGGAGAAAGAACCACCACCGTGTCCCCTCCCTTCACCCCTCTCAGCTCCCTCCTCGTGGATCCCGCCGCCGCTCGGGTCCACGAGGAGGGCTGGCAGTCCTGGAGCCCCAGTGGTGCCTACGCCCTCGCGGCCACTCCGCACCGGCCGACGAACGACAACTGGGCGACCGTCAGCCACCGGCCCGGGCGCACGGTCCCGGCCGGAACCTTCCAGGGGGAGGGGCTGCTGGCGCTGGACCCGGGTGACGGCTCACCGGTCCGGCTGTGGGCGGCGGCCGACCCACCGCACGCCGTACCGTCCATCCGGCTCACCGTCCGCGAGGGCCGCGCCGTGGTGAGCGCCGACGGACCCGTCACCGAGCACAGTCACCGCCCGGGCCCGGACGGCATCCAGGGTGCCCTCGCCACCTGGGCGGACGGGCTCGGCCTGCCCGCACCCCGGCCCGCGCCGACCGTGTGGTGCTCCAGGTACGAGCACTTCAACGCGGTGACCGAGGACGACATACACGAGAACCTCACCGCGATGGACGCCCTCGCCCTCCCCGTCGACGTCGTCCAGATCGACGACGGCCACCAGAACGCGTTCGGCGACTGGCTCACCCTCTCCGGCCGGTTCACATCCCGGGCCGGGCTCGCCGAAACCATCCGCGCGCGGGGCCGCAGGGCCGGCATCTGGACGGCACCGTTCCTGGTCGACCCGCGCAGCGAACTCGCCACCGTCCACCCCGACTGGCTCGTCCGGACCCCCGACGGCAGCCCCCTCCGGGCGGGCCGCGACCGGGGCCACGACCTGTACGTCCTGGACACCACGCACCTGGCCGCGGCGGCGTACCTGATCGAGGTGTTCGCGGTGCTGCGCATCGAGGGCTACGACTACTTCAAGGTCGACTTCCTCTACGCCGGCGCGCTGGACGGCGTACGGCACTCGGGGGCCGACGCTCTCACGGCGTATCGCGAAGGCATCGCATTGATCCGCGAGGCGATCGGCCCGGACGCCTACCTGCTGGGCTGCCGCGCGCCGATCCTTCCCTCCATCGGCCTCTTCGACGCCCTGCGCGTCAGCCCGGACACGGCCCCGGCCCGCCACCCCGAGGCCGAGGACTTCGGCCAACCCGGCCTGGACCGGGCCGAGTTCACCGGCAGGGGACGCCAATGGCAGCACGGCCGCCTCTGGGTCAACGACCCCGGTCGCCTGATGGCCCGTCACCCGGTGGAGAGCCGCGAGCGCTGGGCGGCGTACCTGAAGACCACCGGCGGGCTGATGGCCGCCGGCGGCCGGCTCCTCTCCCTCGACGACTGGGGCCTCGCCACCACCCGCCGCCTGCTCGGCGCCTCCTCACTTTCCGCCGCTTCCGCCCCTTCCTCCATCGGAGCTGAGCACCAATGAATTCCGCACGTTCGCTGCGCGTCCCCGGCATCGCCTACGGCGGCGACTACAACCCCGAGCAATGGCCCGAGGAGGTCTGGGCCGAGGACATGCGCCTGATGCGTGAGGCCGGGGTGACCATGGTCAACGTCGGCATCTTCTCCTGGGCCCTGCTCGAACCCTCCGAAGGCGTCTACGACTTCGCGCGGATGGACCGCGTCCTCGACCTGCTGCACGCCAACGGCATCGCCGCGGACCTGGCCACCCCCACCGCGGCCCCACCCGCCTGGTTCTTCCGCGCCTACCCGGAGGCCCTGCCCGTCGACCGGGACGGCCGGACCCTCTCGTACGGCAGCCGCCAGACCTTCTGCCCCAGCAGCCCCGCCTACCGCCGGGCCGCCCTGTGCATCGCGGGAGCGCTGGCCGAGCGGTACGCCGGGCACCCGGCTGTGGCCATGTGGCACGTGCACAACGAGTACGGCTGCCACAACGCCGCCTGCTACTGCGACACCAGTGCCGCCGCCTTCCGCACCTGGCTACGCGCCCGCTACGCCGACGACCTTGACGCGCTCAACCACGCCTGGGGCACCACCTTCTGGTCCCAGTGGTACTACGACTGGGAGGAGATCCTGCCGCCCCGCGCCACCGGAGCCCCTCCCAACCCCACCCACCAACTGGACTGGCGCCGCTTCTGCTCCGACGAACTGCTCTCGCTGTGCACCGCCGAACGCGACAGCCTGCGCCGGGCGGCCCCCGACATCCCCGCCACCACCAACCTGATGGTGCTGCGCACCTTCGACGCCCTGGACTACTGGCGCTGGGCACCCGAGTTGGACATCGTCTCCAACGACCACTACCTGATGTCCGACGACCCGGAATCCGACATCGACATCGCGCTCAGCGGCGACCTGATGCGCTCCCTCGCCGGCGGCCCCTGGCTGCTGATGGAGCACTCGACCGGCGCTGTCAACTGGCAGCCCGTCAACCGCGCCAAGCATCCCGGCGAGATGCGCCGCAACGCGCTCGCCAACGTGGCCCGCGGCGCCGACGGCATCTCCTTCTTCCAGTGGCGGGCCGCCAAGGCCGGTGCCGAACAGTGGCACTCCGCGATGCTTCCGCACGCCGGCACCGACAGCCGGATCTGGCAGGACGTCGTACAGCTCGGCGCGGACCTCAAGGCCCTCGCCGAGGTGCGCGGCAGCACCGTCGACGCCCAGGTCGCGATCGTCTGGGACTGGGATGCCCGCTGGGCCCTGGAGCTCCCCTCCCAGCCCAGCGGCGAACTGCGCTTCCAGGACCTGGTCCGGGACTGGTACACCCCGCTGTGGCGGGCCGGCGTGGCAGTGGACTTCGTCCGGCCGGACGCCGACCTCGACCGCTACCGCCTGGTCCTGGCACCCAGCCTCTACCTGGTCGACGACACGGGCGCGGCCAACCTGGCGGGCTTCGCCGAGCGCGGCGGCACCTTGGCCGTCGGCTTCCACAGCGGCGCGGTCGACGAGAACTGCCACGCCCGTATGGGCGGCTATCCCGGTGCATTCCGGGACGTCCTCGGCGTGCGCACCGACGAGCTCTTCCCGCTGCTGCCCGGCCAGACGCTCCAGCTCACCGGGCAGGTCCCCGCCGGCGCCACCGCCACCCTGTGGTCCGAGCGGATCCGGCTCACGGGCGCCGAACCCGTCGCGTCCTTCGCCGACGGACCGCTTGCCGGAACGTCGGCGGTCACCCGCCACACCCCCGGACGCGGAACCGCCTGGTACCTGGGCACCCGCCCCGACCCCGTGACCCTCTCCGCCCTGATGGACCGCATCCGCAAGGAGGCCGACGTACAGCCGGTACTCACCGGTGCGCCCGCCGGCCTTGAGGTCGTTCGGCGAACCGGCACCGATGCCGACTACCTGTTCCTGATCGACCACGCCGGAGCCGGTGCCGAGGTCCCCGCGGACGGCGTGGAACTCCTCACCGGCAAACCGGTCTGCGGGGCGGTCACCGTCCCTGCCGGAGGCGTCGCGGTGGTCCGCGAGCCACACTGAGACGGCAGGGAGCCGGCCTCTGCGAGAGCGCCGCACGCGATGCCTCCGCCGGCTCCATGCCCCGTATGCCGCGAGCCCGCTCGCTACCACGGATTCCGGGCACATATGGGCCCTAAGCCCTCTATGCTCGAATTGGGCAGGTGAGGAAATGGGCCCGGACGCAGAGCACGCCACCACCGCAGGGCCGGACGAACACGGGCTGCTACGCCTCGGAATCGCTTCGGCCGTGGAGGTACTGCACGGGCTTGGCGGCATGATCCATCGGGACCCCGCGGACGGCGGTCCCATGCTGCTGGCCGCGCACACCGGGCTCTCCGATTCCTTCGCCAGGGCGTGGGAGGACGTAGGGCACGGCGAAGCGGTGGCACCCGCCCGCGCTGTCCTCACCCGCTCCTTCGCGTGGATGCCGGCGCACGGGGACCGGGATTCCCGCGTCGGCACGGACCGCCTGCCCGTCGGCAACGGACTGGCCTCCGTCCCGGTAGTGACCCGGGACGGCCGGACAGGTGTGCTGTCCGTCCTCACCTCCGCGTCCCAGGAGCCGGACGCGGAGGAGCAGCGGGTGCTCCACGCCCTGGCCCATTGCATCGAGGAACGGCTGTGCTCGGTCCGGACGGCCAGGAGTCCGGCGGAGACCGGAGGGCGCCGCGACGGTGAGTCCCCGGAGATCCGCCGGGGCCCCCAATTCGGCATCTGGGACTGGGACTTCACCAGCGACACGGTGAGCCTGGACGAATCCGCGGTGAGGATCCTCGGATTCGACACGGACACCTTCGACGGGCGAATCGACGCATGGCAACGGCTGGTTCACCCCGAGGACCTGCACCGGGTGCTGACCTGGGCGGACCAGGCGCGCCGCGGCCCGAGCGCGTACGCCGTCGAATGCCGGATCCGCCAACACGACGGCGACTTCCGCTGGGTGACCTGGCGCAGCCGTGACCGGGGCGACGGGAACGACGGAGGCGCCCGGCTTAGCGGCACGGTCAGGGACGCCACCGACAGCAGACTCACCCGGGACCTCATCGACCACGCTCTGCGGCAGGCCAACGACGGAGTCCTGGCCCTCGACGGCTCATGGCGCGTCGCTTTCGCCAGCAGCGGTGCCGAGCACCTCCTCGGCCTTCCCGAGCAGCTGTCCGGCCGCTGCCTGTGGGAGGCCCTACCGGACCTCCGCACCCTCGGCGTGGAGGAGGCCGCCAGGCGTGCCGTCGCGGACGGCCGACCGATCGGCCTGGACGTGCCGTGGTCCGCCCACCAGCGGTGGCTACGGATGCGACTGGTTCCGGTGACCGACGGCCTGACGGTCTACCTCAGCGATATCACCGGCATCCAGCGGCATACAGCCGAGCAACTCCCCGTGGACGCCGCTGTCGGCTCGCCGACCACCCCGATCGTGGCGCTGACGCGTGCCCTCGCAGCGGCGGTGACCGGGCAGGACGTGGTGGACACGGTGAACGAGTACATGCTGCCGCTGTTCGGCGCGACAGCGGTCGGCGTCTGGGTCGTCGAGGCCGGGCGCGTGTTCCTGATCGCCGTCGTCGGCGCACGGAAGGAACTCGTGGACCGGGTGGAGGCAGTCCCGGTCGAGGACCTCCCGGATGTGGCCCAGGCGCTCCTCGACGGCGTGCCCAACTTCATTTCCTCGCCGGAGGAGTTCCTCCACCGCTACCCCGCGATGGCTGACATTGTCGCCCTGAGCGGAAAGCAGGCGTGGGCGTACTTGCCGCTGATCGTCTCCGGCCGGAGAGTCGGGATCTGTGTCATCACCTACGACCGGCCGCAGATGTTCCGTCGCGAGGAACGCACACTGTTCACGGCGCTGAGCGGCCTTGTCGCCCAGGCCATGGAGCGCGCCAGGTTGTACGACGCCGAACACACCCGAGCCCAGGAGCTGCAGCGCGGACTGCTTCCCCGCGTCCTGCCCTCGGTGCCTGCCGTCACCGCGGCCGCCCGCTACCTGCCCGCCGGGACGGACATGGAGGTCGGCGGCGACTGGTACGACGTCATCCCGCTGTCCGCGGACCGGGTCGCCCTGGTCATCGGGGACGTTATGGGCCACGGTCTGTCCGAGGCCGCGACCATGGGACGGCTCCGGACCGCCGTCCGTACGCTCGCGGACCTCGAAATGCCCCCGGACGAGCTCTTCTCCCACCTTGACGAGACGGTCGGCGGCTTGGGCGAGGACTTCTACGCCACGTGCCTCTATGCCGTGTACGACCCCGCCGACCGCCGCTGCTCGGTCATCACGGCCGGCCACCCACCGCCTGCGGTGGTCCGTCCCGACGGCACCGCCTACTTCCTCGATCTCCCGTGCAACCCCCCGCTCGGCGTCGCGGCGCCGCCCCTGGACATGGCAGAGGTGACGCTCCCCGAGGACAGCCTGCTCGTGCTCTACACGGACGGCCTGGTCGAATCGGCCGGCCGTGACATCGACCAGGGCATGGCCCGACTCCGTCGGCGGCTCGGAACCGGGTACGGCGGCACTCTCGAACTCGACGGCCTGTGCGACGACCTGATCGCCGACATGCTGCCCGACCCGTACCGGATCAGCGACGACGCCGCTCTGCTGGTGGCGCGCACCCACGCTCTGGCCCCGCAGGACATCGCCTACTGGCAACTGCCCGACGAGCCCATGGCCGCGGGCCAGGCTCGCCACAGCATCCGGAAGCAACTCGCGGCATGGGATCTGGAAGAGCTGTCCATGACCACCGAACTACTCGTCAGCGAGCTGGTCGGCAACGTCGTACGGCACGCCGCCGGCGGGCCGATTACCGTACGTCTCCTGCGCAGCCGGACACTGATCTGCGAGGTCTCCGACGGCAGCCTCAGCATGCCGCGCATCCGGCGCGCGGCGGACACCGACGAGGGCGGCCGTGGACTGCAGCTGGTCGCGGCGATGGCCGACCGTTGGGGAGCCCGCTACACCCCTTCCGGAAAGTCCATCTGGACCGAGCAGACGCTGCCGACCTAGCGATGAGCGTTGTTCAGCCTGAATTCGCTGGTCATGGGGCTGGCATGAGCGGGGCTGAAGTGCTCGTGCCGGTCGGGGCCTGATCGGTGGCGGGTGATCGTTCGTCAGCGCTGGATCTCGGCGTTCGCCAGCACGAGGAGAACTCACAGGAGCGTGGTCGCGTATCGGGCGTTCACGCGGACCTTGGTGAGGATCTGCCAGTTCTTCAAGTCGCGAAGCCATGCTCATTCGCCGCGCGTTCGCGGCTGATCAGTTTGTTCGCCTCCTTCTGGGCGGTGCTGAGGGGATGGCGCGAGTCGCTCTGCGGGCGGTGGTGACCTCATCGGCCCTGCTCGACAGGCATGCTCCTTCTCCGGGTGAGCTGTCGAAACGAGCACAGCTGACAGGGGACTGAGGGATCGAGGTCAACAGTTGATTGCGAGGCTCAGTTCTGCGATGTCCCGGGGGTCATTGATCGACCTGCCGAGTAGTTGTTCGAGTCGGCGCAGCCGGTAGCGGACCGTGTTGGGGTGGACGTGAAGGCGTGCGGCCGCCTCGGAGGCGGAGCCCTGGTGGTGGAACCAGGCGGTGAAGGTGTCCAGGAGCAGGGTGCGATCGGCGGCGGTCAGTCGGTCGAGTCCAGCGAGGGTTGTCGCTGCGAGGTCGGCGGTGACTTCTGCGGCGGCAGCAGCGGTGACGGCGATCGGATGCTGGTTGAAGGCCGTGATCGGGCGCTGGTCGGTGCTGGCGCGCAGGGCGATGCGGGCTTGGCGGAGGGCGTGGGCGCTGCCGGTGAGATTCGGATAGGCGTTGCTGAGGCCAACACGGCCTACATGCAGATGGTTGAGCACCCCGATGACCATCTCGATGTCGAGGGTGTCTGCCGGTGTAGCGACGATGCCGGTCTGATTGTCATGGGTGACCGTCCATGCGGACGCCAGCCCGGCCGTGGTCAGCCGCTGCCGGATGCCGGGCAGTACCGGTCTGCCCGGTTCGGCTACCGCCGCAGCTATGACGAGGTAGGTTCCGTGACCGGGGAACCGAAGGATGTCGGCGGCTTCCCACAGGCTGGTGCCGGTGAGGTCTTCGCCAAGGATGGCCTGGACCAGCGCGGACTGCTGCTGTTGCTGTGCGACGGCTTGTGCGGTGGCTTCTTCGCGGTAGCCCTCGGCCATGTCCTGCGTATAGGTGTCCAGGATCAGCCACATGTCGGAAGCTGCCCGGGTGATCACTTCTGCGGATGCGCCGACCGTGCCAGCGGTGTCGGCGAGGCGCTGCCACAGGTGGCGGGCGCCGACTCGGTAGGCGGCCATGACCGCGGCCAGGGGCATACCGGCACGGGCACGGGCGCGGCCGTACTCGCGGGTCTGTAGCGGAGTGATGGCGGGAATCCGGCCGATGTTGCCGAAGATGTAGGCGACGTTGGCCAGTGACGCGGCGTGCAGCGTTTCGGTCGGCACAATCCCGGTGGCGTAGAGAGGAACTGCGGCCTGGATGCGCCGGGTCATCTCCTCCGCGAGCTCCTCACTTTCGGCC
This sequence comes from Streptomyces sp. NPDC058469, assembly GCF_042721125.1. Lineage (NCBI taxonomy): Bacteria > Bacillati > Actinomycetota > Actinomycetes > Kitasatosporales > Streptomycetaceae > Streptomyces > Streptomyces sp. NPDC058469. Next base: position 3,104 of record NZ_JBHXME010000023.1, on the reverse strand, counting down.
AGAAGACGGGTACCGAGTGCGGCGACCTGCTCGCCCACTACATCGACCACGGGCTGTTCCATATTCCAAATGCTAGCGGCTGAGCCTCACGGAAATCGGAGGGATGCGTGGCTTGCTTGTCCTGGGGACCAAACCCGGGCTTCGATCCCAGTGACGGTCACCAATGACAGCGATGGTCATGGGATCTGAGAATGAGAGCCGGTTGCAGCGACTTTTCGACGATTCGGTGGCGTACGCATGACGATTTCGCAGAGGGAACAGCAGGAGGTCAACGCGGCGAACGCGTCCGGTCGTCCGCCTGTGGTGTTTGTGCACGGGCTGTGGATGTTGGCCGCGAGTTGGCAGCCCTGGCGGGATCTGTTCGAGGCCGAGGGCTACGCCACGCTGGCGCCGACGTGGCCGGACGACCCGGACACGGTCGAACAGGCACGCGCACACCCCGAGGTGTTCGCGGGGAAGAAGGTCGCACAGGTCACGAACCACATGGCCGAGGTGATCGGTGCTCTCCAGCAGAGGCCGGTGATCATCGGACACTCCTTCGGCGGCGTGATCACCGAGCAGTTGGCCGGCCGTGGGCTGGCCACAGCCTCGGTGCCGATCGACCCCGGGCCATTCCGCGGGGTGTTGCCACTGCCGCTGTCCGCTCTACGAGCGGCGTGGCCGGTCATCGGCAATCCGCTGAACTACCGGCGGGCGGTCGCCCTGACCTATCCGCAGTTCCGTTTCGCGTTTGCCAACGCGGTCGGCGAAACGGAAGCCCGAGAGCTCTACGAGGCGTTCCCGGTGGCCGGCTCCGGCAAGCCGCTGTTCCAGGCCGCAGTAGCCAACTTCAATCCGTGGACCCAGATCACTGTCGACACCCTCAACCCGCAACGGGGCCCGATGCTGATCATCGGGGGCGAGAAGGACAACATCGCACCTCGCGCAATCGTTGCCGCCTCTTACAAGCGGCAGCTTCGCAACGCGGCCCCGACCGAGATGGTGCAGATTCCGAACCGGGGTCATTCGCTGGTCTTCGACCGTGGCTGGCACGAGGTCGCCGACACCGTGCTGGCGTTCCTCAAGGGACACGAGTAGCCCGACCAGGCTCGGTCGGGCGGGGAGGCGATGGGCTGACAGCAACTCGCGGCGGCGCTGCGGCTCGAGCCGGTTCGGCGAAGTCCAAGGTGTAGACGCGCGGTCCAAGGCGAAGCACCTGGTGGCGCGGGGCTGACCGGCCGACGCGGCAGGTCCTCCTGTGTGACTTGCGGGCGGCGAAACCCCTGGTCGGTACACGAAAGACTCAGAGGCCGGGGACTACGGCAGCCGCCAGCTTTGCCGCGGCGAGGAGTTCGTCGCGGGACGTGCCGGACGCAGCCTCGACATTGAGTCCCTGCGCCGCGGCGACGACGCAGAGCGCCAGGGCGCGGCAGTCCGTGTCCTCGGAAAGGTCGCCGTCGGCCACGGCCTTCTCGAAACGTTCGAGCAGGGCCTGACGGGTGCGGCCGCGATGGGCGGCCAGGAGGGCGACGACCTCGCGGTCCTCTTCAGCGCAGGCCAGCCCACCCTGCACGGTCAGACAGCCGGCCGGGCGGTCGGGCAGGGTGGCCGCCTCGGCGGTTCCGATCAGGAAGCGGCGCACGGCGAGGCGGGCGGTGGGTTCGGCCAGCGCCTCGATCAGGTAGTGGGCGCGTTCGCCCGCATAGAGTTCGAGGGCCTCCTCGAGCAGAGCACGCTTGTTTCCGAAGGCCGCGTACAAGCTGGGCGGGTTGATGCCCATCGCGGCCGTGAGGTCGGCAATCGACGTGCTCGCGTACCCCTGCCGCCAGAACAGCTCCATGGCGGTGTCCAGTGCGGCGTCCCTGTTGAAGGCGCGCTTGCGGCCTCGCGGCATCTCTCATCCTCCTGCGTCCGGTCGTCGACCATTCTCCGGCTTGCCTTTTCTTATCGATTGCTACATTGTAGATCTCGATAACTTTAGCGATCGCTACACATATGTGGCTACCGCAGAAACGAGGAGCGGATCATGGGCAAGCTGGATGGGAAGACCGCAGTCGTCACCGGCGGCACCAGCGGCATCGGATTGGCCACGGCGAAGCTGCTGGCCCGCGAAGGCGCTCACGTCTTCATCACTGGCAGGCGCGCCGACGCCCTGGCCAAGGCCGAAGCCGAGATCGGCACGAACGTGACCCCCGTACAAAGCGACGTATCCAACCTGGATGACCTCGACCGCCTGTGGGAGCGCGTCCGGCACGAGCGGGGCTCGGTCGACGTGATCGTGGCCAACGCCGCCTTCGTCGAGCTGGCCACCCTCGCCCAGGCCACTCCCGAGCACTTCGACGCCACGTTCGACACCAACGCCCGCGGCACGTTCTTCACCGTGCAGAAGGCGCTGTCACTGCTGAACGACGGCGGGTCGGTGGTGCTGGTGTCCTCTTCCGCGCACCTGATCGGCGCGCCGCCGTACACCGCCTACTCGGCCACCAAGGCGGCCGTGCGCTCGTTTGCCCGCAGCTGGGCCGCCGACCTCAAGGAGCGCGGCATCCGCGTCAACTCCGTCAGCCCCGGCCCCATCGACACGGCGATTTTTGAGGCGCAGACAGGAAGCCCGGAAGACGCCGATGCCCTGCGCGAGCAGATGAAGGACTTCGTTCCGATGGGGCGGGTCGGCCGGCCGGAGGAAGTGGCCGCCGCCGTCCTCTACCTCGCCGTCGACGCCACCTTCACCACCGGCACCGACCTCCTCGTCGACGGCGGCCAGACCCAGATCTGACCCACCCCGCCACCGGTGTCACAGCCGGCCAACGTAGTGCTCAGTCGGAGGGCGGGAGCGGGCGCGGCAGTCCGGTCGCCGGGTCGGTCTCGGGTACCAGGCCGGTGTGCGGGTCCTGGGCTGCGCGCAACCGCTCGATGTGGGAGGCGGCCGCGCGCTGCTCGGGGACGTCCCCGAGCAGCAGGTCCGCGATCTCCACCGCGTCGCAGTGGGCCCGCACGGTGGGTGCCGCTCCTGGGTGGTCGACGTAGTGCCCACCGCCCGGAGCATCCGGGGCCCAGCAGCGGGCGATGAGGCCGGCCGCGTGGTCGGTGGCCGTACGGCCGAACTCGGCGAGCTGCTCCGCGAGTTG
>NZ_JBHXME010000022.1:0-82097 GCF_042721125.1 Streptomyces sp. NPDC058469 | reverse complement strand
GCCGGCGGCAGCGCCGCCACGGCGCCGGGCGTTCCCGGGTCCGTCAGCTCACGGTGATGCGATCGATGTCGGGTGCCCATGCCGAGCTGTTGGCGATGGTGAGGTGGTTGCCCGTCCCGGCGTCCAGATGCAGGCTCACTGTGGTGGTCCCGAGTGTCGACCAGTCGGCGGTGGGTGCGAAGGCGACGGTCTGTGGTGTGTCTCCGTTGGCCTGGACGGTGGCCGAGCGGGACTCCGCGGTCGCGTAGCGGATGGTGACCGTTCTGGTGCCGCCGCTGCCGCCGTCGATGCCGTTGAAGGTGAGGGCGGCGCCGTTGCCGATGTAGCCCACCTTGGAACCGCCGGAGCAGCGGGTGCAGTCGGCTGTCCGGGCGGTGCCGGTGAGGGTGTTTCCGGCAGCTTCCGCCTCGTAGCCAAGGGAGCCGGTGGAGCCGGAACCGACGGTCATGGCGCCGAGGTCGAGCCAACCGTCCTGGTTCTGGCCGGCGTTGGCGAAGCGCAGCTTCTTGGCGCTCGCGCTGACGTCCTCCAGCGGGTTCTTGGCCTTCATGACGAGCTGGTAGCCGCCGGCGGTGACACCGGAGAGGTCGACGGACGTGTCGAAGTACTGGGCGTAGCCGTAGTCGAGGTAGGTGGGGTCGGCGCCCACGCCCCAGTCGGGGAAGGCGCGGATCTTCGCGGGCATGACCTTGCGCAGATCCCAGGGGGTGGCCCAGGTCTTGACGACCTGCCCGGCGGAGTTCTTCAGGCCCAGGCTGACGGTCCAGGGGTAGTAGAACGGCGCCACACCGTTGTTGGTGATCCGCACGCCCACGGTGGTGCTGCCCTGCGCCGTGTCGTGGAAGTAGGCGTGGTCGACGGTGAGGTCATAGCCCATCAGCCGGACGGCGGCCGCCACATTGGCGTTGTTCGGGTCGTAGTTGGCGCTGCCCTCGTTGATCTTCCAGGTGGTGTGCTCCAGTTCGAGGCACGCCTTCATGTTGTCCACGGCGCCGGAGCCGCCGGGCCAGTTGTCGAAGGCGGTGGACTGGATCTCGGGGCGCACCTCTCCGCCCATGGAGGCGGTGGTCCAGCGGTTCTCCACGCCTTGTTCGAGGGCCTTCTGCAGCTGGGAGTAGGACGCTCCACCCATGGAGGTGGGCAGGGTGACGCCGGCCTGTGGGCTGCCCTCGCGGAAGCAGAAGGAGTCGTCGTGATAGCCGACGGCCGGCAGACTGTCGGCGGCGCCGCCTCCGGACTCCGGGTATCTCACTTCGATCTTCGTGTGGGTGAAGGCGCTGTTGTACGCCTTGATGATCTCGGCGCCGTGCGCGTCGGTGGGCATGTAGTTGGGATACGAGTCGCTCGAGGTGTCCGTGTCGTAGGGCCAGGTGTGCCACTCGCCCCACAGGCCGACCAGTCCCATGTGGATGAAGCCGATGCGCGGGTCGTTGTCGTAGCGGGCGCCGAACGCGGCGATGAAGTTCTTGAGCGCGTCGAGCAGGTAGGCGCTGTCGTAGTCGGGGCTGGTGGTGTTCCAGTAGGCGTTGGTGCGGTTGTCGACGTGCCCGGCGAAGCACGGGGGGATCGCGTTCGCGGGATGGGTTCCCGAGCCGCCCGGGTACTCCATGTAGAAGCGGATGGCGGCCTGGTTGCCGTAGGAGGCGGTCTCGGTGAGCGCGTCGTCCAGGACGCTCCAGTCGTAGAGCCTGCAGTTCGAGGAGTCGTTCATGACCTCGGACAGGCCGAAGTAGCTCCAGGTCAACGAGTGCGGGTAGCCGGTGTTCTGGTCGGCTCCCGGCTGGTAGAAGCGGGCGAAGCCCTTGAGCGGGTTGTCCAGCGGTGCGTCGGCGCGGGTGAGCGTGTGCACCGGCAGTGAGGGATCGGGGCTCGGGCCGGGATCCGGGCGGGCGGGCGCCCCTTGGGCTGTGGCCGCCGATGGAGCGGCGGATGCCGTGGAAGAGCTGGCCGGGAGCGCCGCCAGGGCCAGGGCCAGGACGGTGGAACAGAGTGCGGCCAGGATTTCTCTGCCGCGTCGCTGTGCGAAGGTGCGCACGGTGTCAACCTCCGGTATCGGGTGGGGACATGCCGTCCAGCGGTCCGCCGGACGGTTCAGCAGGCCCGCCAACTCCCTTCTGACCTGCGCGGACGCGGGCCATCGCAAGGCCGCGCCTGCTGGCTTCCGCTGGATGTTTCGGGGGCCTGGACCGGATTTGTTATGAGCCAGCATTGACAAACTTTCGCTGTTGCTCATCAATATGTGTCCACGGTGCCCCACTGACAAGAGGTGCGGCGCAGATCTCTTCGGAGGGGAACCATGGGCGCGGACACCGCAGTTGCGCCACCGCAGAAGGGCGCCGGTTCACACCCGGGCACGGTCCGCTCGCCGGGCGGGCCACGCCGGAGCCGCGACGACCGCGGGGCCGCCTGGCTGTTCCTGGCTCCCGCACTGATCGGTTTCGCGCTGTTCTACGCGTATCCGACGATGCGCGGCATCTACTACTCGCTCACCGACTACAACCTGCTCACCGATCCGAGTTTCATCGGTGTGGACAACTACCGGCAGCTGATCGGCGACGAGCAGTTCTTCAACGCCCTGAAGGTCACCGGCTACTACGTGCTCCTCAACATCGGGTCGCAGAGCGTCCTGGGTCTGCTGCTGGCGACGCTCATGCACCGCCTGACCCGGTCGGTGGCGTTGCGGGCGATGCTGCTGATCCCCTGGCTGGTGCCCAACGTGACCGTCGGTCTGCTGTGGATGTGGATGCTGGACACCAACCTCGGCTTCGTCAACCACATACTCGACGCCCTCGGTCTCGGCACCACCGGTTTCTTCACCTCGCCCACCTGGGCGATGCCGACCGTGGCCGGGGTCAACACCTGGGCGTACACCGGCTACACGGCCCTGCTGCTCTACGCGGGGATGCTGCAGATCCCCCAACACCTCTACGAGAGCGCCTCGTTGGACGGAGCCGGCGAGTGGCGCATGTTCACCAGGATCACGCTGCCGCTGCTGCGGCCCGTCCTCGCCCTGGTCCTGGTGGTGTCACTGATCGGCTCGTTCCAGATCTTCGACACGATCGCGGTGACCACCAAGGGCGGCCCGATCAGCGCGACCCGGGTCATCTACTTCTACATCTACGAGCAGGCGTTCACGAACTTCCACATGGGTTACGCCTCCGCGGTGGCCGTGGTGCTCGCGGTGATCCTCGGCGTGCTGACCGCGGTACAGATGCGTCTGCTGCGTGCCTCCCGCTCCGACCTGGCCTGAGGAGGCACATCATGCCCATGACCCGTGTCCGTACCCGTTCCAAGGTCGCGCGCCGGCGTCTCTCACCCGGCCGGATCGCCGCGTGGACGCTGCTCGGCGTCGCGCTGTTCGCGACCGTCTTCCCGTTCTACTGGATGATCCGCACCGCCCTGACGCCGGCGGCCGACATCTACTCCGACTCCACCGGCCTGGTCCCGCACCACCCCACGATGATCAACTTCCTGCGGGTGCTCGGGCTGACCAGCCAGGCGGAGGCGCAGGCGGCCGGCGGCTCCGGCGCGCACGTCGACTTCCTGCGCTACCTGCTCAACTCCGTCGTCTACAGCGGGCTGATCGCCGTACTCCAGACACTGTTCTGCGCGATGGCGGGCTATGCCTTCGCCCGGCTGCGCTTCCCCGGCCGGGACGCGGTCTTCGGGGTACTGATCGCCGCGCTCATGGTGCCGCCGATCTTCACCGTGCTGCCCAACTTCGTCCTGGTGAAGAACCTCGGCTGGTTGAACACCTTCGCCGGCATGGTCGCTCCGAGCGTGCTCATGACGCCGTTCGCGGTGTTCTTCCTGCGGCAGTTCTTCCTGTCCATCCCCCGTGACGTGGAGGAGGCGGCCACCCTCGACGGCGTGGGCTCCTGGGGGATCTTCTGGCGGATCGTGATGCCCATGAGCCGGGGCCCGCTCATCACCATCGGGCTCACCACCACGGTGTGGTCCTGGAAGGACTACCTGTGGCCGCTGCTGACCGGCCGTGAGGACGAGACCCGCGTCCTGACGGTGGCACTCGGCATCTTCCAGCAGCAGTCGCCCAACACCCAGCCCGACTGGACCGGGCTCATGGCCGGCTCGGCGCTCTCGGTCCTGCCCGTTCTCCTCCTGCTGATCGTCCTCGGCCGCCGTCTGGTCGAGTCGCTCAACTTCACCGGCATCAAGTGACTCCCACTCCCGTACGCCAAAGAGGTCCCGTGATGAGTTCCAAGCACCCGCGTTTCGGCGCCGCCCTGCTGTGCCTGACCGCCGCCGCCACTCTCGTCTCCTGTGCCGGCTCCGACGACGACACGGCCGGGGGGAAGACGACCCTCAACTACTGGCTGTGGGACGACAAGCAGCTTCCCGCCTACCAGGAGTGCGCCACGGCCTTCCAGAAGGCCAACCCCGACATCACCGTCAAGATCACCCAGACCGCGTGGGCCCAGTACTGGCAGAACCTCACCACGCAGCTCACCTCCGGCGAGGCCCCGGACGTGTGGACCGACCAGGCGTCCTACTATCCGCAGTTCGCCACCAGCAACCAACTCCTCGACCTCCAGCCGCTGGTGGACCGCGACAAGGTGGACCTGTCCGCCTACCAGGCCGGGCTGACCGAGACCTGGGTCAAGGACGGCAAGCGCTACGGGCTGCCGAAGGACTGGGACACCATGGCGCTGGCCTACAACACCGGTCAGCTCAAGAAGCAGGGCGTGGACGCCGCCGAGCTGGACAAGCTGACCTGGAACCCCTCCGACGGCGGCACGTTCGAGCAGACCATCGCCAAGGCCACCGTCGACACCAAGGGACGCAACGGTCTCGACCCCGGCTTCGACAAGAACCACGTGAAGACCTACGGGTTCCTGCCCGAATGGGCCGACGGCTCCCAGGGCCAGAACGGCTGGGGCGACCTGGCCGCCGCCAACGGCTTCACCTACCTCGACAAGAACCCGTGGGGTACGCACTACAAGTACGACGACCCCAGGCTCGCCGAGACCATCGCGTGGTTCAAGCACCTGATCGACAAGGGCTACTCGCCCCGCTTCGACAAGCAGTCCTCCGTCGCCAACTCCGAGCTGCTCACCGCGGGCAAGGGCGCGATCATGGTCGCCGGCTCCTGGACCATCTCCTCGTTCACCGACCCCAAGTCGCGGCAGAAGTTCGCCTTCGCGCCGCTGCCGACGGGTCCGGCCGGCCGCAAGAGCGCCATCAACGGTCTCTCCGACGCCATCTGGGCCGGTACCAAGCACAAGGAACAGGCCTGGAAGTGGGTCAAGTTCCTCGCCTCGCCCGACTGCCAGAACCTCGTCGCCGAGCGGGCCGTCGTCTTCCCCGCACTCAAGACCGCCACCCAGAAGGCGCTCGCCGCGCACAAGGCCAAGGGCGACGACGTCAGTGCCTTCACCGACGCGGCGGCGACCAAGGACGGCACCTTCCAGCTGCCCGTCACCGAGCACGGCACCGAGATCAACCCCCTCGTCCAGGACGCCATCCAGTCGGTGATCCTCGGCAGGGCACAACCCCAGGCCGCGCTCAAGTCGGCCAACGAAAAGGTCAACGGTCTGTTCAAGTAGCCGCCGCGCAGGCAGACGAACTCCCCCCGGACGCAAGGAGATCCATGGCCCAGCTCGCAGACCTCGGCGGACGCACCCTCGCCCTCGAACTCGAAGGCGACGCTCCGCCCCAGGCCGTCGACGGCGGTCTGTTGCTGCCCCCCGGCCGAGTGGCGGTCCTGCACGGCCTCGGCGACGCGCTGTTCTATCGCCACGGGCACAACTCCTGGAGCCCCTGCGGATGGCGTCGTCTCTCCGACACCCCGTTGCGTATCGAGAGCGCCGAACGCCGTCTCACCGCCGACGACACCGTCTGGGACGATCCCGCCCGCCACCACTCCTCCGCCGTGGCCGCCCTCCAGGGAGCCGACGGGCAGGTGCTGCTGCTCGGCGCGCTCGGCCTGGACATCCCCCGTCTCTCGGCGGACCAGGACATACTCGCCGGCTGGTCCGAGCGCTGCGGAGCACCGTGGTTCCTCGCCCACGGCAGCGAACAGGAGGTCTTCGCCGCGTACACCAGCCATCTCGCCGCCCGCCTGGGCCACAGCGAGAAGCGGGCGGGCAACGTGTGGTGCAGCTGGTACGCGTACTACGAGAACATCACCGAACAGCAGCTCACCAAGGACATCACCGCCCTCCGAGGCCTGCCCTTCGACGTCGTCCAGGTCGACGACGGCTGGGAACAGGCCGTCGGCGACTGGGAGGCCAACGCCAAGTTCCCTTCGGGGATGAAGGCGTTGGCCGACCGGATCACGGACGCCGGACTGCGACCGGGCCTGTGGATCGCCCCGTTCATCGTCCACCCCGAATCCCGCACCGCCCGACGACGGCCCGAGCTGCTGCTGCGTGACCGTCGCGGCGAACCGGTGGTCGCCGGCCACAACTGGGGCACCGGCTACTGGACCCTCGACCTCACCCGCCCCGCGGCGCAGGAGCATCTGCGCGAGACCATCCGACGGGTCGGCCGCCAGTGGGGATTCAGCTACCTCAAGCTCGACTTCATCGGGGCCGGCGCCGTCCCCGGCGCACGCTTCGAGGACATCGGCCGTGAAGAGGCCTACCGGCTCGGGCTGCGCATCATCCGCGAGGAGACGGGACCGGACGCCTACCTCCTCGGCAGCGGCGCGCCCCTGCTGCCCTCCCTCGGACTGATCGACGGCATCCGCAGCGGCCCCGACGTCGCACCGCTGTGGGAGCACTACGCCACCCAGGACCCGTCCGACGCCCTGGCCCGCAACGCCGTCGTCAACATCCTGCACCGGCTGTGGCAGGCACCGCTGCTGGAGGTCGACCCCGATGTCGTCTACTTCCGCAGCCGCCTCAACCTGCTCACCGAACAGCAGCAGGGGTGGCTGCGCGATCTCGCCGACATCTGCGGCTTCCGGGCCGTCTCCGATCCGCCCGGCTGGCTGCACCCCGACGAACTGGCGGAAATGAACGTCTACTTGGCCGCCCGCCCGGAGGTCCGCAGGCTCAGCCGCTACCGCTTCGCACTCGACGGGCGCGAGGTCGACTTCGGACCGGCGGTCGATCCCGAGAAGGAGCAGCGCTATCCCATCGCCTGACCTTCCGGCGCCGGAGCGGTCGCCGAGCTGAATTAGTAAACTGCTCAGCATTATCCAGCGGCGGGGATCCGCCCCCTTCAGGGAGCACCAGATGGCGACGACCGGAACAGACCTGTCCCGGATGCGCGAGATGAACCAGCTGTCCATCGTGTGGGCGCTACGCGGCAGTCCGCCCTCGACGGTCACTGAACTCGCGGGCCGGGCCGGTCTGTCCCGGCCTGCCGTCGACGTCCTGGTCCAGTCCCTGGTCGTCGACGGCTGGGCCGAGGTCGAGGAGCCGGGTGCCAACAGCGTGGTGGGGCGCCCGGCCCGCCGATTCCGCTTCCGCGCCGACGCCGGGCATGTGCTCGGCATCGACATCGGCGTCCACAAGATCCTCGTCATGCTCAGCGACCTGGAGGGCAACCTCGTCCACACACTGCGCCGCCCGGCCGACCCCGAGGCGGACCCGCGGGCCCGGCTCGCGGTCGTCGACCGCGTGATCGACGAGGTCCTGCGCGGCGCCGGCATGACACCCACCGACATCTGGGCGGTCACCGTCGGCGTCACCGGCCCGGTCGACGCCAGCGGTCGCACCACCCTGTTCACCCCGCTGCCCGGCTGGAACACCGCGGATCCGGTCGCCCACCTCGCCACCCGCTTCCCCTGCCCGATCCAGGTCGAGAACGACTGCAAACTCGCCGCCGTGGCCGAACGCTGGAAAGGAGTGGCGTCGGACGCCGACGACATCGTCTTCCTCCTCGCCGGGCTGCGTACCGGCGCCGGACTCATCCTCGACGGCACCCTGCGCCGCGGTCACGGCGGCGCCGCGGGAGAGATCGGCGCCCTCAAGGCCGTACGGTGGCTCAGCGCCCCCGGCCACCTCGAAACCTGCCCCGGCGTACCCGCCACAGCGGCACCGGGCGAGGCCGCGGCCTGGGTGTTCCAGGCGGCCCGGGAAGGCGACCGGCAGGCGAAGACCGCCGTCCGCCGCTACACCCGTGACCTCGCTGTCGGAGTCGCCGCCCTGGTACTCGCCCTGGACCCCCAGGTCGTCGTCTACGGCGGCGGTTTCTCCCGGTCCGCCGACGTCGTCCTGGAGCCGCTGCGCCAGGAACTCACCAAACACTGCCTGCGTCTGCCGGAACTGCGCGCCTCCACACTCGGCGACGAGAGCGTGGCGCTGGGCGCCGTACGCCTGGCCCTGGACGAGGTCGACAGCCGCCTGCTCAGTGACGGACTCGCGGCCCCCACGGCCCCACGGCGCTAGGACGTTTCGTGTGGATCGGGCCGGTCCGTGGCGCCCGATCCCAAAGAGGCGCCCTGGACACCCCACTCGCCCGGGTGAGGAGGCGTACGCCGGCAGAGGTTCGCAGCAGCGAGACGAAAGACGAGACGAGAGGAAGGGACGGACACATGGGCGACCACGGTCGGCCGACGGGTTCCGAAGGGTCCGAACTACGTGTCGGAGTGGTGGGAGTCGGGCAGCGCGCCCACCTGGCCACGCTGGCGAACCGGCCGGGCGTCGCCCGCGTCGTGTCCTGCGCCGACCCGAGCCCCAGGGGCCAGGACGATGCCGGACACCTGTTCGGTGCGGACGTCGCGATCCACGAGCGGTACGAGGAGATGCTCGACGACCGCCTGGACGCGGTGTTCGTCCTCACCCCCGACCACCTGCACACACACCCCGCGCTCTTCTTCCTCGACGCCGGGATCCCCGTGTTCGTGGAGAAACCCCTCGCCATCACCGTCGCCGACTGCGACGCGCTGCTCACCGCCGCCTTCCGCTCCCGCACCCGCCTCTACGTCGGCCACAACCTGCGCCATCTGCCGATGCTGCGGCGCATGCGCGAGCTGATCGACACCGGCGCGATCGGCACCGTGCGCTCCATCTGGTGCCGCCACTTCGTCGGGCACGGCGGGGACTTCTACTTCAAGGACTGGCACGCCGAGCGGGCCCACACCAACGGACTGCTCCTGCAGAAGGGGGCACACGACCTCGACGTCATCCACTGGCTCGCCGGCGGCTACACCCGCGACGTCGTCGCGCAGGGCACCCTCGCCGTCTACGGGGACAACCCGCGCCGCGGCACACCCGGCGCCGCCCCCGAACGCCGACGGATGCCGGACTGGTTCGACCCCGACGTCTGGCCGCCGTCCGCCCTGCGCGATCTCAACCCCGTCATCGACATCGAAGACCTCAGCATGATGCTCGGCCGGCTGGACAACGGGGTTCTCACCAGCTACCAGCAGTGCCACTTCACTCCCGACTACTGGCGCAACTACACCGTCATCGGTGACGAAGGCCGCCTGGAGAACTTCGGCGACGGCATCGACGGCGACCCCGCCACCATCAAGGTCTGGAACCGGCGCCGCTCCGGCTACCGCCAGGACGCCGACCTCAGCCTCCCCATCCCCTCACCGGACGGCGGCCTGCACGGCGGCGCGGACCGGGCACTGGTCGACGAGTTCCTCCGCTTCGCCTCCGCCGGGGGACCCACCGAGACCTCACCGGTCGCCGCCCGCGAGGCGGTGGCCTGCGCGGCAGCGGCAACGGCCTCACTGCGCACGAACGGCACACCCGTCGCCGTACCCGAACCCGCCCCGGAGCTCGTCCACTACTTCGACAACCACCAAACCGCCCCGGCACCCGCCGCGGACTCGGCCCGGCAGGCCTGACCATGTTCACGGGGCCGCGAAGGGTGCCTGCGGGGTGCCCCGGACCACTCGCGAGCTGCGGGAGACCGGGCCGGCGGTGAACCACAAGCGGGTCGCGCGGCTGACGCGGGCGGCCGGGATCTCGGGCCGGCGTCTGCGTAAGGGAAGGCGGACCACGGTGCGGGACGCCCGGGCAGCGAAGGCCCCGGATCTCCTGGAGCGCGATTTTCACCGCGCTGCGGCCGGACGTGCGCCGGTGCGGCGACATCGCATATTGCCTGTAGGCAAGGACTGGATGTACTTGGCGACCGTGGCTTCGGCGGGACCTCGATATCACCCCTGACCAGCGAGTTTGGTCGGGTCCTCTGTCGTCGGGACGTTCGCCTTCGATGTCGGGGTCCGGGACGTGGCGGGAGAGGCGGCGGGAGTGGTGTGAGGCCTTGGCGCCGAGGATGGCCATGGCGGCGGGGACCAGGGCGAGGCGGACGACGAAGGCGTCGACCATGACTCCGACGGCGAAGGTAAGCCGGTCCCAGCTTGGGCTGGTCAGAAGCGCAGGAGTACCTTGCTGGACCGGCCCGGGTCCGCGGCGACCGTGAAGGCGTCCGCGAGGTCGTCCAGGCCGAACTCGTGGCTGATAACCGCCTCGACGCCCGAGTCGGGGTCGGCGAGGAAGCGTAGCGACGCGGGTAGTTCGGCGGCCATGCGCAGGGAGCCGGTGACTGTCAGCTCGTTGGTCACGATCTGCGAGGCGGGCAATGTGAAATCGGCGAGGGGGAGTTGCCCGACAGCCACCACAGTGCCTCCGCGGCACGCCGCACGCAGCGCCATGGCCAGGCCCGCGGGCGCACCGGAGGACTCGAAGACGATGTCGGCCGGGGGGATCGGCGTGCCGTTGGACATCTGCTCGACGGTGAGGGTCCGGTCGGCCCCGGTACGGGCGGCGACCTGGAGAGGGCGGGTGTGCAGGTCGGTGACGGTCACCGAGCCGGCGCCCCGGTGCCGGGCGACGGCGGCGACCAGCAGGCCGATGGGGCCGGCGCCCACCACCAGGACGTGCGCGCCGTGGAGGGGTGGCCCGTCGGCTTGTTCGGCGCGGGTGACCGCGTGCCAGGCAATTGCCGTCGGCTCGGCCAGAACGGCCCGGCGCAGGTCCAGGCCGTCGGGGATCGGGACGAGCCGGTCTGTCGGGACGGTCATCCACGTGGCGAATCCGCCATCGGTGTGCGGCCACTGCGCGGCGCTGCCCAGGTAGCGGCACTTCGGGCACAGATGTTCCTGGCCGGTGCGGCACCACCGGCATACTCCGCAGGTCTGCGCCGGGTGTACGACCACGGCGGTGGACCCGGTTGGTCCCGAGCCGTCGACGGCGGCCTGCGCGATCGTACCGACGACTTCGTGGCCCAGGACCATCGGGGCGCGCAGGACGGAGGCACCGACGGCGCCGTGACGCCAGTAGTGGATGTCGGAGCCGCAGATGCCGCCGTACGCGATGCGCACAACGGCTTCGTGCGGTTGCGGTACGGCCAGTTCCAGCCGGTCCAGCCGTAGATCGCCGGCGGTGTGGACCCGGACGGCCTCGACGGTGCGCTCTGCCGTGAGTACGGCCTGGCCATCTGGGATCGACATGTCAGATGACCGCCGTCATTCCGCCGTCGACGAAGACGACCTGCCCGTTGACGAAGTCCGACGCGGCCGATGCCAGCCACACGGCGGGGCCGGCCAGGTCCTGCGGGGTTCCCCAACGTCCGGCCGGCGTACGGGACTTGATCCAGTCGACCATTTCAGGGTTCTGTCGCAGGGCGGTGTTCAGGTCGGTATCGATGTAGCCCGGCGCCAGCCCGTTGATCTGGATTCCGGCCGCGGCCCACTCGGCGCACATGGCCTGTCCCAGGGCGCCGAGTCCCGCTTTGGCCGCCGCGTAGGCGGATGTGGAACCGCGTACCAGCCTGTTCTGCACCGAGCAGATGTTGATGATCTTGCCTTGGCCGCGGATGATCATTCCAGGAGCCAGCTGCCGGGCGAGCAGGAAGCAACTGGTGAGATTCGCCGACAGTACTTCCTGCCAGGCATGCAGCGGGAAGTCGACCAAGGGCGACCGGTGTTGGATGCCGGCGTTGTTGACCAGGATGTCGATGCCGCCCAAGTCCTGCTCCAGCCGTGCGACGGCGGACAGCATGCTCTCGGCATCGGTGACGTCGAAGACCACGGAGTCCACCTGGGCCTCGATACCGTCGCCGACGAGCGCATCGCGCAGCCGGTTCACCGCGGCCTTGACGCCAAGCTCATCGCGGCCATGTACGGCGATGTGTGCGCCGGCGCGGGCCAGGCCTTCGGCGATGCCGGCGCCGATGCCCCGGGTGGAGCCCGTGACCAGCGCTCGCCGGCCGGACAGGTCGAACGGTGAAGTGCGTACGGGCTCTGCCGGGATCACCGGCGTCCTCACGCTTCAAATCCAAGTTCGACGCTCGCCAGGTCGACGAGTTCGCGGGCGATTCGCTCGGCCTGGGCGGCGGCCCGACCGGTCTTGCCGCTGACAGACCGCTCCAGGGTCTGCAGGAGTTTGCGGTGCAGTGCCAGCGACGGCGGTGTCAGCTCGGTGATGGCCGTGCGCGACTCGTGCTGCCGGGCCTCCAGGGCGGCCACGACCACCTGCCCGAAGCGCGCGACCAACTCGTTGCCGCATCCGAACAGGATCGTGCTGTGGAACACCTCGTCGGCGCGCAGGAACGTGCGCCGGTCCACTGTCCGGGCGGCGGCTTCCATCTCGTCGCACGACTCACGCAGGGTCTGAAGCGCTGCGGCGTCCAGTCGGCCGGCTGCCAGCCGGGCGGCCAACGGCTCGATGCCGCTGCGCAGTTGCAGCAGATCGTGCAGTTGCAGGTCGCTTTCCTTGCCTTCGGAGCGCCAGGCGATCACCTGGGTGTCCAGCAGGTTCCACTCGGCGCGGGGCAGTACGCGGGTGCCGACCTTGTGCCGTGCCACGATCATGCCGAGGCTGGACAGGACGCGCAGGGCCTCACGGGTCACCGAGCGTGACACGTCCAGCTCTTCCTCGATCTTGTCCAGGTCGATGATCTCCCCTTCGGCGAGGTGACCGTCGACGATCGCGGCTCCGAGCTTGTTGACGACGCGAGTGTGAAGATCGCCGCGGCGCTGCATCTGCCCCCCTTGTGGGTCGGTTCCTGGTTCCGATAATAATCATAGTAATCTGAGCATTGGAAGATTCGTGAAGATAATTCAGATCGAGACGTTCCAGGTGGCGCCCCGCTGGTTGTTCGTCAAAGTGGACACCGATGAAGGGGTGACCGGGTGGGGCGAGGCATCCCTGGAAGGGCACGGCGACGTCGTCCGCCAGGCGGTAGCGGCCCAGGCCGACTACCTGATCGGCCGAGACCCGGGGCGGATCGAGGACCACTGGCAGACGATGGCCAAGGGGGGATTTTATCGCGGCGGCCCGGTGCTGTCCTCGGCGCTCGCGGGACTGGACCAGGCGCTGTGGGACATCGCCGGCAAGACCCACGGAGTGCCGGTCCACCAACTGCTGGGCGGGCCGGTCCGCGATCGGGTCCGGGTCTACGGCTGGGTCGGGGGCGACGACCCGCACCAGGTCGGCGAGGCCGTTGCCGCCCAGGTCGAGGCAGGCCTGACCGCCGTCAAGATGAACGCCTCCGGTGCCGTGGGTCACCTGCCGCCCCAGGCGCAGACCGCCGCCATCCTGGAGCGGGCGGCGGCCGCCCGCGAGGTGCTGGGCCCCGACCGGGATGTGGCCATCGACTTCCACGGCCGCATCTCCGCGCCGGCCGCCCGCCGCCTGCTGCCGTTGCTCGAACCCTTCCATCCGCTGTTCGTCGAGGAACCGGTCCTGCCCGGCAACAACCACGCGGCCCTGGCGCGACTGGTCGCCGGCTCCAGCACGCCGATCGCCACCGGCGAACGGCTGTACTCCCGCTGGGACTTCCTGCCCGTTCTGCAGGCCGGCGTCGCGGTGGTGCAGCCGGATCTGTCGCACGCCGGCGGTATCTCCGAGGTGCGGCGCATCGCTGCCCTGGCCGAGACCTTCGACGCGGCTCTGGCCCCGCACTGCCCGCTGGGCCCGCTGGCCCTGGCGGCCTGTCTGCAGGTCGACTTCGCCACCCCCAACCTGCTGATCCAGGAACAGTCCCTGGGCATCCACTACAACGAGCCGGGGGAGGACCTGCTGGACTACCTGCTGGACTCCTCGGTGTTCGACTTCCGCGACGGCCATATCCACCGCTGGGACGCTCCCGGCCTGGGCGTCGCCATCGACGAGGCCGCAGTGCGCCGCGCCGATGCGGTCAGTACCCCCTGGCGCACGCCGGTCTGGCGGCACGACGACGGCTCCTTCGCCGAGTGGTAGGGGCCACCCGCCCGGAAACCGAACCGAGGAGTTCTTCCCATGGCTCAAGACCAAGATCCCCGGGCGCGCGTGGTCTGCTTCGGAGAGACCATGGCCCAACTCGTCCCCGACGACGGGCTGTCCCTGAGCACCGCTGCCACGTTCACCCTGCGGACCGCCGGCGCGGAGTCGAACGTCGCCCAGGCACTGGCCCAGCTCGGCATCCCTGTGTCCTGGGTCAGCCGCCTGGGTGAGGACGCCCTGGGCGAGCGCATCACCCGAGACCTCGCCGCCACCGGCGTCGATGTCTCAGCCGTACGGTTCCTGCCCGGCCGGCGCACCGGGCTGTTCCTGAAAGACCCCGGCCCGCACGGCTCGACGGTCACTTACTACCGGACGGGCTCCGCCGCCTCCACCATGTCGCCGGCCGACGTCGACACTGCGCTGGCCTTCCAGCCGGCGGTCCTGCACCTGTCCGGAGTGACGCCCGCGCTGTCGGACAGCTGTGCGGCGGCCATTCGCCATGCGCTGACCGCCTGCCGGGCCCAGGGCGTCCACGCCTCCTTCGACGTCAACTACCGCCCGGCTCTGTGGCCCTCCCCAGCCGTTGCGGCCAACCAACTGCTGGACCTGGCCAACGCGGCGGACACCGTGTTCGTCGGCCTGGACGAGGCCGAGGCACTGTGGGGCCTGGACTCCGCGACCGAGGTACGCCGACTGATCGGCCGGCCGTCCACTCTCGTGGTCAAGGACGGCGCCCGCGCGGCCGTCTCCTTCGGCCGGGCCGATGAACCGGTCGTCGTGCCCGCGCTGCCGATCGCCGTCCGGGAGCCCGTCGGAGCAGGAGACGCGTTCGCGTCGGGCTGGCTGTACGGAAGGCTCCACGATCTTCCGTACACCGCCCGCCTTCGCCTCGGGCACCTCATGGCCGGGGCCGCCCTGACCTCCCTCGGCGACCACTTCACCATCCCCGATACCCCCGAACGCCTGCTGGCGGTGGCTTGCGCGTCGAACTGGGCAGGCGGCTGAGCACTCTGATGCCGCGGGGACCTTCGAGGTCTTCAGGCTTCAGTCCCGGGTCCCTGTGGGCCGTCGGTGGGATCGGCTTGAGCCCGGATGCGGTCGCGACCAGGTCCTCCGCCGGCCGTGGCCGACGGCACCGGTCGGCCAACGAGCAGGCACTGCCGACTGCCCGCACAGCAGCAGGCCAAGCCGCCACAGTGGCACCGCAGCTGATCCGGTGGGCTCGGCGCAGGACGTGGATGCCGGCGCCGACGGCCTGCTGGACAACCCGGTCGCACGCCGAACAGCCGCCCCGAACGGTTCCCGCCCGAAACGATTCCCGCCCGAGCGGCACCGGGCCCACAGCGCCTTGGCATCGCGAGCACCGCGCTCGCTCGCGAACAGCGCGAAGCGCCCCGGCGGGGCCATCGCCGACCACTGGCGGTCCTTGGTGGCCAGGTGCCCGACATGCCCGGTCACCGCCGAATCCCCAGTCGTTGGAGGGCAACACCCCGGCGGGCCCCGCGCTGGTCTCCAGGCCTCGGGTGGTTCTCCCGGACGGCTTGCCTGTTCGGTGGACACAGCTTTTCGGCCGGCTGTCCCGGCTACTGATCAAGGTGCGGTCGGCGCGGCGCCACACCCGCGGCAACGTCCCAACCTTCGTGGCCACCGGGGTCTTCCATTGCTGTGATTACTCTGATTATTATCTCGCACAGCACATTACGTGAAGGTTTCAGCCGCCGCGCTCTGATGCCTGACACCGGCACAGTCACCACGCTTCGGAGGGGTCGGCGGGAGCCGCGGACCCCCGGAACACCGCCCTTATCTGTGGCGATCAACGCACAGTAAGGCCCCACTCCCGGGCCCGACATCCGACCTGAACAGGAGCCCCACATGGGTCACAGAGTTCGTAAGCATGTGCTGCCGGCCGTGCTCGTCGCAGCCGCGTTCACCATGAGCGCCTGCAGCACCAACTCTTCGGGAGCCTCCTCCGGAAGCCCGAGCAAGGCGTCGGCCGCCGGCGGCTCCGCCGTAGCGTTGCAGGGTTCGATCGCGTTCAACGACAAAAAGCTCGCCGAGCTGAGAGACAAGATCAAGGCGGCACTGGCGGGCAAGAACCTGTCGAAGGTCGACAACGCCGTCGTGGTCAACGTGGTGTCGGCCTACTGGGACGCGGCGAAGACCGGCGCGGAAAAGGGCGCTTCCGAGCTCGGCGTCAAGTCGACGTTCCAGGAGCCTCCCACCCAGGACGTGACCCTGCAGCTGTCGATGATCAAGACGCTGGTGTCCCAGGGCATTACGGGCTTCTCCGTCTCGGCGATCCAACCGTCGGCGATGGGTAGCGCGGTGAGCGCGGCCACGGCCCGCGGGGTCAACATCCTGCCGATCGACGGGCCGATGCAGCAGTACCAGAGCGACGCGCCGGTGTACCTGGGCACCCCGAACTACGCCGCCGGGCAGCAAGCCGGCAAGGCCATGGCCCAGATGCTGCCCAAGGGCGGGGACGTGGCGCTGCTGACCGGTTCGCTGACCGCGACCAACGCCACCGAGCGCATCGCGGGCTTCAAGGAAGCCATCAAGAACACCAAGATCAAGGTGTTCCAGGTGTACAACGACAACGGTGACGCCGGCAAAGCACTGCAGAACGCCTCGGCGGCGATGCAGGCGGACCCGAACCTGAAGGCCTTCTACACGGTGTGGTCCTACGACGGCCCGTCGGCCGGGCAGGCCGTGCAGAGCGCCGGCAAGTCCGGCAAGGTGCAGATCCTGGCCGACGACGCCGAACCGAAGACGCTTCAGATGCTCAAGTCCGGCGTCATACAGGCCATGGTGCTGCAGCAGCCCTACCAGCAGGGTTACATGGCCGAGTACATCCTGACCGCGATGAAGGTCCTGGGCAGGCCCGCGACGATGGCACTGCTCAAGCCCTACCTCGGGTCGGACGGCTACACCCTGTCCTCGGGCATCGGCGTGGTCACCGCCGCCAACCTCGACGCCTACAACGCCAAGCTCGCCGGCTTCGGCCTCGCCTCGTCATGACGGCGGCCGACGTCGCCGCCGGCCCGGCGGTGCACCTGCGCCAGGTGACCAAGGCATACGGACCGGTGCGGGTCCTGGACGTGCCGGACCTGGTGCTGCGGCGCGGTGAGGTCGTGGCGCTTGTCGGGGAGAACGGTGCCGGCAAGTCCACGATGATGGGCGCCATCGCCGGTACCGTCGCCCCCACCACCGGGACGGTCGACGTCGGCGGCCAAGAGGTCTCGGCCGGTCATCCGGCCGCGGCCGCCGCAGCGGGTGTGGCCATGGTCTCCCAGGAGTTCCCGTTGGTGGCCCAGCTCTCGGTCGCCGAGAACCTGTTCCTGGGGCGCACCCCCGAGGGCACCCGGCGCGGCATCCTGGACCGCCGGGCCCTGCACCGCCAGGCCCAGGCCGCGCTTGACGAGCTGGGCCTGGACATCTCGGCCGGCCAACGACTGGACACGCTGTCGGTCGCCCAGCGCCAGCTCGTCGAGATCGCCAAGGCATGGGCCCGTAGGCCGCTGGTGTGGATCCTTGACGAGCCCACCTCCGCCCTGGGCCCGGTGGAGGCCGCGATGGTCCTGGGCCTGGCCCGACGCCTGGCCGAAGACGGCGGTGCCGTCATCTTCGTCGGCCACCGCTTGGACGAGGTCCTGGACGTGTCCGACCGCCTGGTCGTGCTGCGCAACGGCGAGATCGTCGCCGACCTCTCCCGGGACCAGGCCAGCGAGGAGGTTCTGGTGCGGGCCATGGTCGGCGCCGAGCTGGCCCGGACGGAGGACGATCCGCCCGCGGTCGCGACCGCGACCGTGCTGGCCGCGCGCGGCCTGGCCGCCGACGGCCTGGGCCCGCTGGACCTGGACCTGAGCGCCGGCGAGATCGTGGGCGTGGCCGGGCTGATGGGCTCCGGACGCAGCCGCTTGCTGCACACCCTGTTCGGCGCTCAGCCGCGCACCGGCGGCACCGTCACTCTGGCCGGCACACCGTTCCGCCCCCGCAGCCCCGCTCAGGCGATCGCAGCCGGCGTGACCCTGGTCGCCGAAGACCGCAAGGAACAGTCCCTGCTGGCGGCCGCGCCCATCCGCTGGAACCTGACCCTGACCGCGCTGCCCCGCCTGGCCCGCCGCGGCTGTCTGCGCCCGGCAGCCGAACGCCGCGAGGCCGCCCGGCTGTTGACGCTGGCCAACGTCCGCTGCCGCTCCGCCGAGCAGCCGATCCGCGACCTGTCCGGCGGTAACCAGCAGCGGGCGATCTTCGGACGGGCGATGGCCACCAACCCCGCCGTCCTGCTGCTCGACGAGCCCACCCGCGGTGTGGACGTCGGCGCCAAATCCGAGATCTACCGGCTGATCACCGACGCCGCCTCGGGAGGCTGCTCGGTCCTGGTCGCCTCTTCTGAGCTGGAGGAACTCCTGCGGATCTGCCACCGCATCATCGTCATGGCCGGCGGCCGCGCGGTCGCGGACATCGCCCGGGCCGACTTCACCAAGGAACTGATCATGACCTGGGCGGCCGCGACCGCCCCGACCAGCGGAAACCGGTAAGGAAGCCATGCCAGTGCCGACCAACACGAACAGCCCGGCCGAGGCGCTCGGCCGGACGCAGCGCCTCCAGCCGGGCCGCGGCTGGACCCGCAGGCTGGCCGAGACCCCCGAGATCGGCGTGATCACCGCCTGTATCGTGGTGTTCCTCGCGGTGTGGGCGGACAAGAACCGGTTCGCCGACCCGGGGAACCTGAGCGAGATGAGCCGCAACCTGGCCGAGTTCGGGATCCTGGCCCTGGGGGAGTCCCTGGTCATCCTGACCGGCGGCATCGACCTGTCGGTCGGCGCCTTGGCCGCGCTGTCCGGGGTGTTCAGCGCCTGGCTGTTCGTCCAGGCCGGCCTGCCGCTGGTCCTGTGCGTCGTACTCACCCTTCTGTTGTGTGCGGCGGTCGGGGCCATGCACGGGCTGTTCGTCACCCGCCTGAACGTGCCCCCGTTCGTGATCACCCTGGTCACGTTCACCGCTGCCCGCGGTGGCGCCGAGGCGATAACCCACAGCGTGCCGATCTCCATCTCCGGGCAGGCGTTCATGGATCTGTCCCAGCAGAGCGTTCTCGGGATACCGCTGCCGGCGCTGATGTTCGTGCTGGTCGCGGCCGCTGCCTGGTTCTTCCTGGAGCGCATGTACCTGGGCCGGCAGACGTATGCCGTCGGCGGCAACGCCGAAGCGGCGCGGCTGGCCGGCGTCAACGTCGGCCGCCGGGTGATATGGACCTACGTCACCTCCGCCGTGCTGGCCGGCGTCGTCGGCATCCTGATCGCCGGCCGGCTGGGGCTGGGAGACCCTTCGGTGGCCAGTGGCTACGAACTCGACGCGATCGCCGCGGCCGTCATCGGCGGCGTCAGCCTGCTCGGAGGGCAGGGGCGCGTCATCGGCATCGTCGCCGGCAGCGTCCTGCTCGTCATCATCAACGACGCGCTGATCGTGCTCAACGTCAGCCCCTACTACCAGCAGATCGTGCTGGGCGCGGTCCTCGGCGTCGCGATCACCATCGACCGGGTACGCGCCAAGCGCCTGGGCCGGGCCCGCCGACCGGTCAGGGCCCGCGCCGGCCGAGCGACCCGACCGCCGGCCGAAGCAGCACCGGAAGACTCCCCCGGTGAGCTGCGCACACCAACCCGCTGACAACTGCCGACCACACTAAGGACGTTCATGCCGTGAACACCGAATCCACCGTGCCCCCGGCCGATCGCTCCGCAGCCGACCCAGCGACCCTGCGGATCGTGCTGGTCGGCTGCGGAGCGATCGGCTGGGAGGTGGCCACCCGGGTCTACGCACATCCGACCGGAGGCCGCTACCGCCTCGTGGCAGCCGTCGACCCGCACACCGACCGAGCCGAAGCCGTCGGCGCCCTGCTGGGCATACCGGCCTTCGCCTCCCTCGCCGAGGTGCCGGCCGCCGGAGTCGAGTTCGACGCTGTCGACCAGCGCCTGCCGCACCACCTGCATGCCGACGCCGCCGTAGAGGTATTGACCGCCGGCCGGCACGTACTGGTGGAGAAGCCCCTGGCCACTTCGATCGCCGACGCCACGCGCATGGTCGCCGCCGGCGAAGGCGGTGGCGTGGTGGCGGCCGTCGCGGAGAACTACCCGCACCTGTTGGCGGTCAAGGCCGCCCGTCAGGCCATCGCGGCCGGGCAGGCCGGTGCGATTCGGGCGCTGCGCACCACCCGCGCCTACACCCTGGGCGGCGTCTGGGTCCGCGACGGCTGGCGGGCCGGCACCGGCCCGTCCTCCGGGATCATGCTGGACCAGGGCACCCACCACACGTCCCTGCTGCGCCAGCTCGGCGGAGAGATCACCGCCGTGGCCGCCCAGCACAGCACAGTGCCCGAGGACGCCGGAGACGGTGAGGTGGAAACCGTCCTGCTCACCGCCCGGTTCGCCTCCGGGCTCATCGGACACTCCGTCTACTCCTGGGGCGCCGCTGCCCTGGTCGACGAGGCCGAAGCCACGGTCTTCGGCTCGAAGGCCCGCATCGACGTGCGCGTCAGCTATGAGACCGACCTCGGCCACGCCCACCGCTTCGACGCGAAGACGCCGCAGGGCACCGCCATCAGCCCGCCGGAGAACTACTACGACAGCCACCGGCTCATGGTCGACGACTGGGTGGCGGCGATCACCGAGCAGCGCCGGCCTCTGGTGACCTTCGCCGACGCCGCGGCCGACCTCGCGGTCGTACTCGCCGCGGCAACCTCCCTGCGGCAGGGCGGTGACTTCGTCGAAGTCGCCCGGATCGTAAAGGGCTGAGCCATGCGAACCGTTGTGAGCCGCGTGGCCGGGAACCACCGCGCAGAACACGCCGAAGGGCCGTGCTGGGACCCGCGCCTGGACAAGCTGCTGTGGGTCGACCAGTACGCCGGTCTCGTGCACCAGGCCGACTTCGACGCCGACACTCGCCACCTGGAGGTCGAGCACAGCTTTCAGGTCGGCGTTCCCGTCGGGGCCGTGGCGCCCTCGATCGGACCCGACGGCGGATGGCTGCTGGCCGCCGGTCACGGTTTCGCCCACCTGTCGTACGACGGCACGGTGACGCAGCTGGGACAGCCCGAGGCCGACGCGGTCGAGCGCATGCGGATGAACGACGGCAAAGCCGATCCGCGCGGCGCACTGTGGGCCGGGAGCATGGCCTTCGGCAAGCAGCCCGGCGCCGGCTCGCTGTACCGGCTGGACCCCGACGGCACCATCACCGTGGCCCGGACGCGCACCACCATCTCCAACGGCCTGGCCTTCTCCCCGGACGGGGATCGGCTGTACTACATCGACACGCCCACTCAGCGCGTCGACCGCTTCCACCTCGCCGCCGACGGCCGCCTGACCGATCAGACCACGGCTGTCACCATCGACCCCTCCCTCGGCCACCCCGACGGCATGTGCATCGACGCCGAAGGCTGCCTGTGGGTCGCACTGTGGGACGGCTCCGCGGTCCATCGCTACACACCGGCCGGCGAACTGCTGGCCATTGTCGAAGTCGACGCCCCGCAGGTCTCCAGTTGCACCTTCGGCGGCCCCGACCTGGGCACCCTGTTCATCACCACATCCGCCGAGAACATGACCGGCGCCCAGCGGGCCCGCCACGAGCACTCCGGCAAGATCTTCTGCGCCGACGTGGGCGTGAAAGGACTCCCCGCCGACGCCTACGCCCCCCAGCCGTGACCGCCCCTCCGGCCGACCCGGAGCAACCGCGCCCCAGCAGGAGAAAGCGATGACCGGCTCCCACTCAGCGCCACAGGACGTCTTCGACGAGATGTTCCGCCGCAGCCCGGTGATGGCGATCCTGCGCGGCCTGGACCGGCCGACCACCCTCGACCTGTGTCACCGACTGTGGGACCTGGGCGTGGTGGCCGTCGAGATCCCCGTCCAGCGTGAAGCCGACCTGGCCACCCTCGCGGCCGCCGTGACCGCGGGCGTGCACCGCCGGCGACCGGTCGGCGCCGGAACCGTCACCAGTGTCGAGCTCGTCGCGCAGGTCGCCGCCGCCGGTGCCGCCTTCACCGTCGCCCCCGGACTGGACGAGCACGTCCTGACCGCTTGCACCGGCCTGGGGATGGCCCACCTGCCCGGCGTCGCCACCGGCACCGAAGTGCAGCACGCGACACGGCTGGGCCTGCGGTGGACGAAGGCATTCCCGGCCGCCCAGCTGGGCAGCGCCTGGATCACCGCGATGCTCGCACCTTTCCCCGACGCCCGCTTCGTCGCCACCGGAGGCATCACCACCACAAACGCGGGTGAGTTCCTCTCCGCAGGCGCGGCCGCCGTGTCTCTGGGCGGCTCGCTCGCCGACGCCGACGATGCCGCCATCCACACCCTGATCGCAGGCCCCTAGCCGACCCCCGACAAGGCAGCAGGCAAAGGGCCACCCAACCGCCCCACCCTCTGTTCGCGGTGGTCTACGCCAGCAGGAGTCTGGGGAATTCCGCAGTATTTCCGACTTTCCGCATCAACGCGAGACCGACCATGACGGCCCGTGCTGAGAACCGGGTTCTGCGACACCGCACCACGTCAGCCGACCCCCGCCCGGCCGCCCGCCCGATCGACCCCCGGAGCAGCACCACTCACCCACGGAAGCGAGCCCATGATGTCGCCCTTGAACCCTTCGCGCAGACAGGTACTCGTCGGTGCCGGCGCCACGCTGCTGGCCGGCGGCAGCATGGTGGCGGTCCCGTCCCCGGCCTATGCCGACACGGGCTACGGCCCGACCGTGTACTACAAGATCAAGAACATCGCGTCCGGGCGGTTGCTGTCCGTGCTCGGTGGCGGCACCGACAACGGCGCCGACGACATCCTCTACGACGACGTGAACGCGACGGACCAGTTCTGGTACATCCAGGACTCGGCGCAGGGCTACAAGAAGTTCATCAACGTGCGCAGCGGCCGCGCGTTGTCATTGGACCAAGGCGCTACAGCGAACGGCACCCTCGTCCACCTCTGGCAGTACCTGAACGGCTACCCCGATCAGGACTGGCTGGTAGCGCCGGGCACCACTTCGGGCACAGTGACGATCACGAGCAGGAAGCGGGCCGACGCCGCGCTGTCAACGGTGAGCGCCGGCACGGCGAACAACACTCCCGTGCAGGTCTGGGACAACGTCAACGCCTCGGACCAGTCGTGGCAGATCATCCCGGTGCAGACGTTCGAGGACCCGACCGTGCTCTACCAGATCGTGAACAAGAACAGCGGATCCTCGCTGTCGGTACAAGGCGGGGGCACCGCGGACAACTCCCCGGCCATCGTCTACACGGACGTCATCGCACCGGACCAGTACTGGACGATCCAGGACATCGGCGGCGGCTACTACCACCTGGTGAACAACAAGAGCGGCCGGATCCTGTCACTGACAGGAGGCGGTACCGGCAACGGCACGATCGCCATGATCTACGACAACGTCAGCGCCTCCGACCAGGCGTGGACGATCACGGCTCAGCCGAACGGCTACTACAAGTTCTACAGTCAACGCCGCGCCACGGGGGTGCTGTCCGTCGTGGGCGCCGGAACCGCGAACAGCACACAGGCCCAGATCTGGGACGACATCAGCGCGAACGACCAGTACTGGACGATCGTCCCGGTGGGGAACTCGATCGGTGTGAACGCGATCAACAACCAGGCCGTGAACTCGACGCAGATGACCGGCGTCGGCATGGAGGACGTCAACCACGAGATCTACGGAGGCCTCTACAGCCAGATGGTGTTCGGGGAGAGCTTCGCGGAACCGCAGAGCGACGCCGGGATCAGCGGCATGTGGCGCAAGGTGATCTCAGGTGGGGCGAGTGGATCGTTCGCGCTGGACACAAGCAATCCCTTCAAGGGCTCGCAGAGCCAGCAGGTCACCTTCTCGGGCGGCTCCGGCTCGGTGGGTGTCGACAACATGGGCCTGAACCGGTGGGGATCCAACTGGGAGGCGGGCCAGTCCTACGACGGCTACGCCTATATGCGAAGCACCGGTTCGGTCACCGTGCAGGTGGCCGCCGAGAGCAGTGCCGGCACCGTCTACGGATCGCAGTCGCTGACCGTGCAGGGCACAGGGTGGACGAAGTACTCGTTCTCCTTCACTCCTGACACGACGGACCACGCCGGCCGATTCACGATCAAGCTGACCGGTCCGGGAACCGTGAACATCGGATACGTGTATCTCCAGCCGGGTACCTGGGGACGGTTCGCCGGGCTGCCGGTTCGACTCGATATCGCGAACGCGATGCGGTCGCAGCGCAATACCGTGCTTCGCTACGGCGGTTCGAGCGCGGACCCGGGCGTTTTCGGTCCCGGAATGTGGACCAACTACCAGTGGAAGAACATGGTCGGACCGCGGGAGAGCCGGCCGGACTACACCGGATGGTGGTACGAGCACGAGTCGAACGGCTGGGGGATACCGGACTTCCTCAACTTCGCCGAGGCCCTGGGTATCAACGCGGTTCCCACGTTCAACTCGTACGAGACTCCACAGGACATGGCCGACTTCGTCGACTACCTCAAAGGCTCCACCAGCACCACCTGGGGTGCTCGGCGCGCCGCTGACGGACACCCGGCCCCCTACGCGTTCCGTCAGATCGAGTTCGGCAACGAGGAGAAGGTCGACTCGACCTACGCCACCCGCTTCAACAACGCCGCGAACGCGATCTGGGCGAAGGACCCCTCGATCATCGTGACGGTCGCTGACGTGGAGTACACGAACGTCATCGCGGATCCCGACCACGTGACCGGCGCGGGGAGTGGGCTCGGCTCCCTGTCGGCCTACCAAACGATCCTGAGCAACGCGGTCGCCCACAACGCCCAGATCGCGATCGACCTCCACATCGGCGACGACGCCCCCGAGCGGGTACACCAATCGATCGATGCGCTGAGGAGCTTCGACCACTGGCTGCACGAGTACAACCCGGGCGCCAACTACCACATCAACGTCTTCGAGCTCAACTCCGGGCAGCACAACATGGAACGCGCCCTGGCGAACGCGAAGGCGATCTCGCTGCTCCAGCAGTACGGAGACCGGGTGACCGTGGTCGCGTCGGCGAACGCCCTGCAGCCGGACGGGCAGAACGACAACGGCTGGGACCAGGGCCTGGTGTTCTTCGACACTCACCGCAGCTGGCTCCAGCCGCCCGGGTACGTCACCGCGATGTTCTCCGAGAGCAACCTGGGAACCGTCGTGCACGCCGAGACGAACAACCCGTCCCTGGCCGTGAGCGCGCAGTTCAACGGAAGCAAGCTGGTCCTCAACGTGACGAATGAGTCCTCGACGGCGCAGTCGCCCACGATCGCGCTCACGGGCTTCGCGCCTACGAGCCGGACGGCTCAGATCACCAGTCTCAGCGGCGCACGCACCGATCAGAACAACGCCGGCAACGTCAACCAGGTGACACCGCAGAACAGCACGACTGCCTACACGCTCGTCGGCAACGCGCTGAACCTGACGTTCGCGGCCAACTCCGTCACCGTCGTCACACTGTCCTAGCTGGGAGTGCGGTCCGTGGATTCGTGTTTGGCCCCGGGGCAGGTTCCGCGCCGGTTCAGGGTGGCTTCGCCGGTGAGTCCGCGGGCCGTGAGGCCGATCATTGCGAGGCGGATCATGGCTTCGGCGCGGTGTGGGTGGGTTTCGTGGTCGCGGGCGAGGCGACGGCGGTGCATGAGCCATCCGATGCTGCGCTCGATCGTCCGCCGTCTCGGAATGATCGTGAACTCGCGTGCGCCCGGCGGTCGTTGGGCGGGGCGGACGTCGATGCCGAGGCGGGCGCCGTGGTCGACGGCGGTAGTGCGGTAGCCGGGCGTCCACCCAGGCCTTGGTCACGCTGGGTTGGGCGGCGGCGATGCGGGACAGCATTGTCACGCCCACCGTGACCAGGGCTCGGGTGCCATCGCCAGGACGCGCTCTCGGCGGTCACCTGCTACCGCCAACTCACGTTCCGGCAGAGGCACGCGGGCCACCGCCGACATCGAGCGGCGCGAAGCGGCAGTCCGCCACAGCACAGGCAGCAGCCGATGTCATCCGGTCACTGCCGGCGCACCAGACGCGTCGGCATCCGCGCCGCCTCCGCTGCTGTGCCCGGTACTCAATCGGCCGTGGCGCGGAGGGCAACCCGGGTGGTGCCCCTTCTCATGGTGCAGGCGATCAATGGGCTTCGCCCCGCCTTCACTCCGGCGCCGTAGGGGTGTCCGTCCCGGGCTCGGCCTGTGGGGAGGACGGGGTCTGGAAGGAAATGTGGGAAAAGTCGCGGCCTTGGACTACCGGCGCAGCGAAGGTGCCGCCGCTGATCTCGTTGTGGAAACTCCCGGTGTCCAGCGAATTGGCCAGCTCGTACCACCGACGCAAATCTGCCTGAAAATCCGCGTCCAACGCAGCCCGGACGGCGAGTGCTGTGCTCAACGCATGGGCCCGCCCCACTTCGTCCGGGGACTCCGCCAGGTGGGCCAGCTCTGCCTCTCCCGAACGGGCGGCCACGGCGTGTGCATTGCCGCGCCGCCGAAACGGGCGTCGTACCAGCGAGCTCAGCGCCGCCCAGGCCTGTTGGCCGGCCTTGCCGCCGGCTCCGCCCGCCAGCGCCGCCAAGAGTGCCACCGAAATCGGCTCCAACTCCCTCTCCGCCCCTTCGCTTTCGATGGGTGGGGGTGGCAGCGTGTGCTGCCACCCCGGTGCGCCGACTGACCCTCAGAGGGTCACATCATGATGCACCGATTCGCGCTGACCGTTGCGGTGGAGGCGAGCTCTGGAGCGAGGGCGGGCACTCCAGGTGCGGCCGGGAGTGCCCATCGCGCTCGCGGTGCCGGCCGTCTGAAGCCGGCCGGGCGGCGTCCGGCAAGGCGACCGCTCATGAGCATGGTCATCGACCACACCGCCACGGTTTGTTCCTGTCCTTGCGGCTTCAACGCGGCCTCGATCAGGCCCCACGGAGCCGGGAAAGTGCCGCGCGGGAGGGGCTCGCCGGCTCGCGAACGGGGCTCGTACTTCGCCCGCGGCGGATTCCCCTTCCCACGCGCAGGGGCTCCGCCGGGGCAAGGTCCGGGGAGAGCCACGTTCGCCCGGTTTGATCGCCGAATGCGGTGGGAGGTCAGGACAGCCTCTCCGCAGGAGCCATACGACCCGGACGCGGAAGACGTCCGGCTTCGCCGCGTCAGCGGCGCGGAGCGCGGATCCCTCCAGGACCGGGCGGCCCGTTCCGGTGTTGCCGATCGGGTTCACGCGTACGGTGTGCACCCGCGCCCCCGGGCCGGCCTCACACCGAGAACTCGCGTATCACCGTGTTGCGGAACACCGCGCTGCCGCCGATCGTGAACAGTGCGAGCCGGGTGTCCAGTAGATACGGGAACACCTGGCTGGTGTGCACGTAGCGGCCGTCGTCGACGAACATCTCCACCGACGTGCGGTCCACCAGGATGCGCAGCTTCACCGTGCCGGCGGACGGGTCGACCGGGCTGTGGCTCTCCTGCCACTTGCCGGACGTGTCGGCGTTCACCGTGTTGCGTCGGTTGAGGAAGGCGTAGTTGGCGTAGATCCCGGCGTCGATGTGCCGACCACCGTTGGGTGAGCGCCTCAACTGGAGTCCGGCACCGGTGAGTTGGGACCAGGTGATCTCGGTCGTCACCTCGTACGAGATACCGGTGTAGTCGAGCACCTTCGTGCCGTCCACGGTCACGTCGCCCAGGTTCACGGTGCGGGAGACATGCGAGTCGAGGCCGGCGACGGGCTGGGAGGCGAGGTAGTAGGTGCCGTCGGACGCCTTCTCCAGGGTGATCTCGCGGACGACGGAGTCGGTGCCGTTGAAGCCGTCGCAGTCGATGGTGGGGGTGGTGTCGGCGTAGTCCCAGTTGTTCACCCAGCCGATCGCGTACCGGGCGGCCGCGTCCACCGCGCCGCTCGCGTCCCGCTTCTCGAAGGTGACGGCGCCGTACCAGTCCCAGCCGTGGTCGAGCCACTGCGGGTCGCTCGCATCGGCGGTGAACGCGCTGCCGTCGAAGGAACCCGTCCAGTAGGCGTACGTGTTGGGCAGCCCCGAGCTCTTCCCGTTGGCGCTCACACCGAGCACCCATTTCACGGTGCCGTCGCCGGCGGCGATACGGAACAGGTCGGGGCACTCCAGGACGCCGATGCCGTCGTGGACGAAACCGTTCACGTACGTCCAGGACTTGAGGTCGTCGGAGTGGTAGAAACCGATCTTGTCGTTCTCGGCGAGGGCCATCACCCAGCGGCCCCGGTCCTCGTCGCGGATCACCTTGGGGTCGCGGAAGTCGGCGACGCCGGGGTTGGGCAGGACGGGGTCGGTCCCGTAGTTGTCGAAGGTGAGACCGCCGTCGGTCGAGTAGTACAGGAACTGCTCCTGGTGGTCGGTGCCGCCGCCGGGGGACATGGTGACGATGACGACCACCGCACCCGCGCCGAATCCGGCCGTGTTGCCGGTGTCGACCACCGCCGAACCCGACCAGAGGTCGCCGTTGGACGTGGTGTCCTTGGGCACGGCGACCCCGCGGTCGGTGAAGGAGACCAGGTCCTTGGTGGTGGCCAGGCGCCACGCGGTGCCGACGACGCCGGTGAAGTAGTCGGCGTTGTAGAGGTAGTAGTAGTGGTACTCGCCGTCGATCCAGACGGGCCGCTGCGGGTCGTTCTTCCACTGGTCGGGGACCGTGAAGTGGTACGCGGCGCGGTAACTCGCCCCGCTCGCAGCGGAGTTGGTGCTGTTCTCGGCCGTGGCCCCGGGCTTGGGCTCCGTGGCGGCGGTGGCGGTTTTGGTGGACAGCAGCGCGGCGGCGGTGCCCGTCGCCGATCCCGCGAACAGTGATCTCCTGGAAATCCCCGATGTTCCGGGCATGACGCATCGTTCCTCTCGTGGCGGCCCATGAGGGCCCGTGGCGGGTCGTCGCGCACGTGAGTGCGGCTCACAACGCGGAGGGCGTGAAAAATCGGCTCCTGCGAACGAGGACTGTAGACCTAACTCGTTAAAGGTCAAGCGTTCCCGACCCTTGACAGGCCTACCGCCCGGTTCCCATCATCTGGGGCATCACCCCTGAACTAACACGAGTTAGGCCCGTTAGATGACTGACTCGCACCTCCCCCGCCGCACGCTGTTGCGGTACGGCGCGTACGGGGCCGGGGCAGCCGCCCTGGCCGGTACCGCGGCAAGCTGGGACCGGCTCACAGGAGCCGACATCCCCGGCCGTGACGACGGCTCCCTCGTCGTCGCCACCCTCGGCTCCGCCTTCGACCCGGCCACCGTCGACGCCCTCACCAAGGGCTTCCACCGGCTCCACCCCGACATCCCGCTGCGGGTGAACGCGGTGCAGGCCGTCGACTGGTCGGATTTCTTCGCGAAGATCCTCACCCAGATCGCCGCGGGTACCGCCCCTGACCTGGTGTATGTAGCCACCGAGGGCGTGCAGTTGTTCGCCCAGCGGCTCGGCGTATCACTGGACCGCTG
Organism: Streptomyces sp. NPDC058469; assembly: GCF_042721125.1. Taxonomy (NCBI): domain Bacteria; kingdom Bacillati; phylum Actinomycetota; class Actinomycetes; order Kitasatosporales; family Streptomycetaceae; genus Streptomyces; species Streptomyces sp. NPDC058469. Next base: position 52,529 of record NZ_JBHXME010000022.1, on the reverse strand, counting down.
GGTGCGGCGGGACGCGGCGGAGCTGCGTGAGTACTTCGCCGACGTCCACCCCTCGCTGGTCGAGTCGATGATGTACGAGGGCAACCTCTACCAGCTGCCCATGGAGTTCAACGCCGCCGACATGTACCTCAACAAGCAGGTGCTGAAGCGGGCCGGCGCGGGGTTCCCGGCGGCCGACTGGAGCCGCGACGACTTCACCGCGCTGCTGCGGAAGCTGAAACGTACCGGCGGCGCGCACTTCACGCCGTACTTCTGGACCAACCGGCTGTGGGGCGGCGTCGTGCCCTGGCTCTTCGCGAACGGCACGAACCTGCTGAAGGAGTCGAAGGCACCCGGCGGCTCCTGGCTGTGGGACACCTTCTACCCGGCCGCCGACCGGCAGGGGCGCGGCGGGGGCTTCCGCTGGACGACTCCGCAGGCCACCGCCGGCCGGGTCGAGGAGGCGTACGACTATCTCGCCTCCCTCGTCCAGGAGAACCTGTGCACCCGGCCCGAGGGCGGCAACGGCAGCAACCTGGTCGGCGTGTTCTCCACCGGCCACGTCGGCGTCACACCGGCGGGCGGCTTCTGGGCGGGCGGCCTGCAGCTGGCCGGCATGCGGGCCGCCGACTACGACGTGCAGTACTTCCCGCGCTGGCGTACCCAGCGCCACCAGTTCGGCGCGGCGGGCTACGCGCTGCTGCGCACCTCGAAGAAGCAGGAAGCCGCCTGGGAGTTCATCAAGTACGCGGCCCGCAAGGACACCATGACCCGGCTGTTCCGGAGCAACCAGACCACCCCGGCCCGGCGTTCGATGCTGAACACCGCCCGCTACGCCGCGAGCGGCCCGGCCCACTGGCAGGTCTTCTACGACACCCTCGACCGGTTTCCCGACACCGGCCCGATCCCCGCGCCGCCGCAGGTCGCCGAGGTGACCGACGTCCTGCTCAAGTACACCGGCACCGCGCTGGCCTCGCCGCGTGCGGTGGGTCCCGCGCTGCGCCGGATGCAGGGCGACCTGGAGCAGGCCATGGAGCGTGAGGTATGACGAACACCCAGACCCCGGCCGTACGTCCACGGGCCGCCACGCCACCCGCCGTCGCCGCGCGGCCGTCCGTCCGCGACCGCGGCGCCCGGCTGCTGGCCGCGCTGTTCCTGGCGCCCACGGTCGTCGGCATCGTCGTCTTCACGGTCGTGCCGATCATCGGGTCCGTCGTGCTGAGCCTGTTCCACTGGAACGTGATCGACCCGCCCCGTTTCGCCGGCGGCGCCAACTACCGCACGACCTTCACGGACTCGACCGTCCTGGTCTCCTTCCGCAACACGCTCCTCTTCATGGTTTTCGCGGTCACGCTGCAACTGCTGATCGCGCTGACGCTGGCGCTCGCGCTGAACGGGCGGATGCCGGTGTGGCTGCGGTCGGTGTTCCGTTCGGCGTTCTTCTTCCCGCTGGTGCTGTCCGCCGCTTCGATCTCGGTGGTGATGAAGTACCTGTTCAACCAGGACTTCGGGGTGGTGAACTGGCTGATCGGCCTGGTCGGCGTCGCGCCCGTGCCCTGGCTGACCTCGGAGCACGCGGCGATGGCCACGGTGGTCCTGGTCTACGTCTGGCAGCAGTTCGGCTTCTCGTTCCTGCTGTTCATCGGCGGTCTGAACAACATCCCCAAGGAGATCCACGAGGCCGCCGCTCTCGACGGCGCGACCGGCCTGCGCAAGCACCTCGGCATCACGCTGCCGCTGTTGTCGCCGACGCTGCTCGTCGCGTCGGTGGTCGGCATCATCAACGCCCTGCAGGTCTTCGAACAGCCTTACGTCCTCACCGACGGCGGACCCGGCGACGCCACCCGCACCGTGGTGATGGTGATCTACGAGAGGGCGTTCGAGCAGCTCGACTTCGGCGAGGCATCCGCGGTGGGCGTGCTGCTCTTCGTGATGATCATGGCGGTCACCGCCCTCCAGTTCCGGCTCAGCCGGCGTTTCGTCCACTACCAGTGAGCCGGTGAGCCGCATGAGCCAAGCAACCCCGACCCTGAGTCGCCTACGTTATTCACTCACCCCCTGGGCCCGGATCGCCGCACTGACCGTGTGCGCCCTGCTGACGCTGGGCCCGGTCATCTGGACCGTCGCCACCTCGTTGCGCACTCCGGCCCAGTCCTTCGACCTGCCCCCGCAGATCATCCCGACGCACCCGACGACCGCGGCCTACCGCGGGGTCTTCCAGCAGATCGACGTGTGGCTGCTCGCCCTGAACTCCGCGCTGGTGACGGCACTGATCGCCGTCGGCCAGATGATCACGGCGGGCCTGGCCGGATACGCCTTCGCGCGCTTGGAGTTCCGTTTCAAGAAGCCGCTCTTCGGCCTGGTCCTGGCGACCATGATGGTGCCGTTGCAGGTCACCATCGTGCCGGTGTTCCTGGTGCTGAAGACGATGGGCCTCACCGACACGCTCCTCGGCCTGATCATCCCGGCCTTCCCGACCGCCTTCGGCACGTTCCTGATGCGCCAGTACTTCCTCGGTATGCCGAAGGACCTGGGCGAGGCGGCCATGCTGGACGGCGCGGGGACCTGGCGGATCTTCCGCTCGGTGTACGCGCCGCTGGCCACACCCGGCCTCGCGATCGTCGGCGTGCTGGCCTTCAACTACCACTGGAACGAGTTCTTCCGCCCGCTGATCCTGGAGACCTCCAGCCAGAACTACACGCTTCCGCTGGGCCTGGTCTCCCTGCAGGGCAACCTCGGCACCGGATCCATCTCGGTGGTCCTGGCCGGGGTCGTGCTCTCGATGCTCCCCGCCGTCGCCGTGTTCGCCGTCGGCCAGCGCCCTCTGCGCGAGGGCATCACGTCCGCAGGAGTCAACCGTTGAGCACTGACCCCAACGTGCCGCGTTTCAGGGTCCGTCCGCCCGCCGGCTGGATCAACGACCCCAATGGGCCGTTCCGTTGGCGGGACCGCTACCACCTCTTCTACCAGCACAACCCCGACGCACCGGTGCACGCGAACGTCCACTGGGGTCATGCCTCCAGCGCCGACCTCGTGCACTGGGAGCACCACCCGATCGCGCTCACCCCGACGCCGGGCGGCCCCGACGAGGCCGGCTGCTGGTCGGGCTGCGTGACCGACGACGCCGGCACACCGACCGCCGTATACACGGGAGTTGACCATTCCCACACCGGACTCGGCACCATCTGCCTGGCGCGGGCGGCGGACCCGGACGACGAGCGGCTGACCGAGTGGAAGCCGCTGCCGACGCCGGTGGTGGCGGGGCCGCCGCCGGGACTGGACGTGGTGATGTTCCGCGACCCGTTCGTCTTCCGCCACGCGGACAGACGCTGGGCCCTCGTCGGCGCCGGGCACGCCGACGGCACGCCGTCGGTCCTGCTCTACGACTGCGACGACCTGACCGACTGGCGGTTCGCCGGTGTGCTGCTTGACGGCAGGGACCCGGTGGCCGCGGGCGCGTTCGGCGACAAGGCCGTGGGCTGGGAGTGCCCGCACCTGTACCGGACAGCGGGCGGCGACCACGTACTTCTGGTGTCCCTGTGGGACGGGGATCCCTGCTCCACCGGATACCTGACGGGCCGTCTGCAGGCCTATGGACAGGGCGCGTTGGGGTTCGTGCCGCGCGCCGGCGGCCGGCTCGACCAGGGGCGGGACTTCTACGCTCCCGCCGTCCTCCAGGAGCCGGATCGCGCACTGCTGTGGGGCTGGTCGTGGGAGGCCCGCCCGCAGGAGGAGATACAGCGGGCCGGATGGGCAGGCGTCCTCACCGCGCCACGGGTCGTCGACGTCCACCCCGACGGTTCACTGCGGGTGAGTCCGGCTCCGGAGCTCGAACTGCTGCGCCCGGCCGAGCCGTTCGTCACCGCACCGGACCGGGTTCCGCTTCCACAGGCGTACGACCTGACGGTCACCGCACGCGAACCGACCATGGTGAGCCTGCTCCGGGACGCGTCGGGCCGGGAGCTGACTGTCCGGGCGGACCCTGCCTCGGGGACCGTCGTCCTCGACCGCGGCGCCTGGCCCCGGACCGGCAGGGAAGGCTCCGCCCCGATCACCGTGTACGTGCCGAAGGCGCCGGAACTCACGCTCCGGCTGCTCGTCGACGGCTCGCTCCTCGAACTCTTCGTCGCGGACCGGGCCATGGTCACCGAGCGCGTCTACCGGCGCCCCGGCGACATCGCCGAGTTGCTCGTCGACGGGCCGGGTGCCCGGGTCACCGGGTGGGCGCCGGACCCACGGAGGCGCGGCTGACCACGGGGCAGGCCAGGCGCCGGACGGTCGCGGGCGGCGTACGGTCGGCTTCGATGGCGTCCAGGAGCAGCCGGGCCGCCGCCTCGCCCATCGCCCGGTGCGGCAGCGCGATGGAGGTGAGCGGCGGGGTGAGGAACGCGGCCATGTGCTCCTGGTCGTCGTAACCGACCACCGACAGATCGGCGGGCACGTCGATCCCGAGCCGGGTCGCGGCGTGCAGGACACCCGCCGCGACCCGGTCGTTGTAGCACAGGACGCCTGTGGGGCGACGGCCCCGCTCGACCCCGTCGAGCAGGCGCAGCGCCCCCGCGTATCCCGCGGAGATCTCCCCGCCGCCGCGCACGATCCACTCCCCGGGCACGGTGATGCCCTCGGCGCGCAGCGCGTCCCGGAAGCCGCGGGTACGTTCCACCGAGGCGATGTCGTCCAGACCGCCGATCACGGCGAGCCGGCGGTGGCCCGCGCCGAGCAGCAGCCGGGCGGCGGTACGGCCACCGGCGCGCTCGGCGGGGACCACGGCGGGCAGGGAGTCGTCCTCGGGCAGGCAGTTGGCCAGCACGGAGTGGGTGCGGTGCAGGCCCTCGGGGACGCGGACCCGGCGCAGTGACATGGCCGCGTAGATGATGCCGTCCACGCGCCGGTTGAGCAGTTCCGCGACGGCCGCGTCCTCCTTGGCCGGGTCACCGCCGGAGTCGACGGTGAGGACGAGATGGTCCCTGTCCCAGGCGGTCTCCATGGCGCCGCGCAGCAGCCGGCCGGCGAACGGTGAGGACGCGATCTCGTCGGTGACCAGCCCGACCACGGCCGTACGGCGACGGCGCAGACCGCGGGCCACCGGGTCGGGGCGGTAGCCCAGCTGGGCCACGGCCTGCCGGATGCGTTCCTGGGTGGCGGGCGAGAGGTTGCCCTCGGCTCGGCCGTTGAACACGAAGGACACCGCGGTGTGCGACACACCGGCGAGCCGGGCGACGTCCCGTGACGTCGGGCGCCCGGTGCCCGTGTTCCTGCTCTCCTCGGCACCGCCCACGCCGTCCGCCGCCCTCGCCCAGCCCGTCCCTGTCGATCACCGCCCACCCTATCCGCGGGGAGCGCCACGGCACACAGGAGATCCTCAGGGCGCCGCGGCGTGGGCGTCCGATGTGACCACCGGATTCGCCGGAGGACGGGGACCGCTTCGGACTGGGCGTAAGCACGACATCCGCCGGCGATGCCGACCCACCGGCCCGGTGGAGGGCAGCGCCGGCCGGACCGCGCAAGCCGCTCACGACGACCGTGCTGTGGTGGCGGACCTGACCGGCGCCCTCGCTGAAGGTGACGTCCTTGGTCCGGTGAACGGTGTTCTCGATGACCCAGTGCGTGCGTACCCGGGCCAGACGACGAGCTGCTTGACGATGATGGTGAAACCGTGACGCGCCGCGTGCTCAATGAGTGCTGCTACCAGCGACTCCTCACACTGACCATGTAGGACACGGTCCAAGGACTTCGACGGTCTCCTCCAGCGGCGTCGCGTGGTCGTTGCGGTGCAGCTGGTGCAGCTGGTGCAGCTGGTGCAGCTGGTGCAGGTCGATGCAGTCGGTTCCGAGGCGGCGCAGCGAGTGGTCGACCTCGGTCATGATCGCCTTGCGCGACAGACCGCGGCCATTGGCGCCGGGTCGTATCGGGTGTGCCGGAGTTTGGTCGCGATCACCACGTCGTCGCGGGGCCTTCTTGATGCCCGGCGGGGACCCCGACGAGGTTGTCGCCTCCGCTGGGATGTCTCCTCCACTCGAACTCTGAGCAGCGCAGCGCCGCTCGAGCCGTGGGTTTCAGAGGGTGGACACCGTGTGGGCACGGTCGGCCATGGCCCGTTTCGCCGACCCTGCATGTGGGGCGAAGCGCTCCCACCCGTGCGGAACTCCGGGGTGGACGTGCAGCTCTATGGGCACGCCGGCGGCAGCGAGCTGTTGGGCGTAGGCGATTGCCTCGTCGCGGAAGATGTCGAGATCACCGACATCGATGTAGGCGGGCGCGAGACCGGTGAAGTCGGTAAGCCGTGCGGGGGCGGCTACGGGCGACACCGTGTCGGCACCGAAGGCGTCGCCGAGGACGGCTCTCCAGGCGGTGTAGTTGTTGTCGTAGGTCCAGGTGAGGTATGTGCTCCTGGCGGGGTCGGGTGTCTGGTTGCGGTCGTCGAGCATGGGATAGACCAGGATCTGGCGCGCCAGTGCGACGCTGCGGTCGCGGGCGAGGATTGCCGCGCCGGCCGTGGGTCCGCCGCCGCCGCTGTCACCCATGACAGCGATACGGCCAGGGTCGACACCGAGTTCGTCGGCGTGACCGATGAGCCAGGTGAGAGCCGCGAAGACGTCTTCGGCCAGGGTGGTACCGATGCCCTCGTCGGGTGCCCGGCGGTAGTCGACCGACAGGAACGGCACGCCGGTGCGGTCGACGTACCAGGAGATGACCTCGTCGTACAGATCGAGGGTGCCCATGACCATGCCCCCGCCATGGGCGTAGACGACGGCCGGCGTGGGCGCGGCGCCGGCCGAACCACTGGGTTCCCGGCTGTTCTTGGTGTACCAGCGCAGCCGGATGGCTGCTTCGTCATGGCCGCGCGCGTAGTAGGTGCTGCTCTGGACGCCGGAGGACGCGGGCACGAGACCGGCCATGTATGCCTGGCCGGCTTCGCCTACGGCCCGTAGCGTCCGCCAGTCTCCGCGCTCGGGACGCGGCCCGGCGGCAGTCTGTTCGGCCAGGGCTGCCATGACATCGACGATTTCGGGATCAAGGCTGTAGCTCATAGCGCGCGGATGCTCTCGTGTGGGCGCCACCGGACCGTGGCCGGTCGGGGGCGGTCGGCGTCGAGGCGGGAGAGTCAGTACCCGGGGTTCTGGTTGAAGATCACGACGAGACTGACGATCTCGCCGTCGCGAACACTGAAGTAATTGGAGAGGATGATCTCGTCCGGGAGGCTGGTCTTGTCGAACGTGCCGTCGTAGGCGCCCCGCACGACGGTGTCACCGTGGTGGTCGAGGACCTCCCGGACGTCGATGGTGACGCTGTCGCCGACCATCTCGCGCTCCACCCACCGGCGTACGGCGTCCTTGCCGACGAACTCGCGGCGGTTGTCGTTGACGTAGGCGTCCTTGGCGAAGGTGGCCATGACGGCCTCGAGGTTGAAGGCGTTGATGGCGTGGATGTGCTCGGCCACCACGCCGGTCAGCTCGGTTGCGCGCATGAGGTGCCCTCCGGTCGTGTCGATCCGACCCCAGCGGCCGGTGGTGAAAACACTCCCCGCTGCCGTGGCGGGAGGGTCAATGTCACCTTGGAGGCGTGACTCTCCCGTATGGGGAGAGTGCACAATCGAGCCATGAAGACGTCGTTGTCGATCGGCGATTTCTCCCGTGCGACGCATCTGAGTGTGAAGACGCTCCGGTACTACCACCGCATCCGACTGCTTGAGCCGGCTGATGTCGACCCGCACACCGGCTACCGCCGCTACACCACCGAACAGATTCCGACCGCGCAGATCATCCGGCGCTTCCGAGATCTGGACATGCCGGTGCACGAGGTGCAGGCGGTGCTGTCCGCGCCGGACGCGCAGGCGCGCAACACTCTCATCGCGGGGCATCTGAGTCGGCTGGAGGAAGGTCTGTCCCGCACACAGACCGCGGTGACCTCCCTGCGTGACCTGCTGAGGCAGCCTTCCCCCGCGGAGCCGGCCAACATCGCCCACCGCAGCGTCGAGGCGACCCCGGCGGTGGCCGTCACGGAAACTGTCGATCTGGATGACGCCTTGAACTGGTACCAGGGCGCTCTCGGTGAGCTGTATGCGACCCTGGCCGCCCAGAACGTGCCTCCCGCGGGTCCGGCCGGCGGCATCTTCAGCGGCGACCTGTTCACCCACGAACGGGGACAAGCGACCATCTTCGTGCCCTGCGTCGGCACGCTGCGGCCCCTGGGCCGGGTGAGCCCGCTTGTCGTTCCGGCCGTCGAACTGGCGACCATCGAGCACCTTGGCCCGCACACCGGCATCGACCGCGCCTACGGCACGCTCGCGACCTACGTCACCCGCCATGCGCTGGCGGTCGAGGGCCCGATCCGCGAGTACTACCTCACCGGCCGCCACGACACCACCGACCAGGCGCAGTGGCGCACCGAAATCGGCTGGCCCATCTTCCGTACGCACATCTGAGCGCGCCGCAGATGCGGGGATCTGACCCGAACCCGCGGGGATGGCCGCGTGACCTTGTGCTGGCCTGCGTCGTTGCTCACCCGCTTCACCCGCTTCACCCGCTTCACCCGCTTCACCCGCTTCACCCGCTTCACCCGCTTCACCCGCTTCACGCGCCACGGGGGAGGGTCCCAAGGCCAGGGCCAGTCAAAACGCCGCAACCATGGCCCACGGCACTCGCAGGGGTGGCCCCAAGGCTATGACCGCGGCGAAGAAGTGCGCCTACTGGGCCCTGCGTCAGCGGGGATGGCCCCTACCAGTCGCTCTACGTCCCCGGCCTGCTGTACTCCCCACGCCCGCGGGAATGGTCCCCGGTCACGCACCATCCGAAAACGGGCGATCGAGGCCCGGCCGCTGGTCGCCATGGTCGTGATCGCTGCCACCTGCACCCGGGCAGGTCATTGCGTGTTGTTCGGCCTGCCGTGCCGGGTCTGTGAGGTGACTCCCGTGGGCCGGCCTCGGCCATGATGCCGTCACCGGAGGGGTCTGTTTGCCGGACTGATGGGAGCAGTGGGACGGTAACCCGCCTCGGCCGAACCGTCGAGGCGCGTGCCGCCGAGCCTGGCTTCCATCGTCACGCGACTGCGGACAAGACACCTACCGGGGCAGTGTCCGCACACGGAACAGCCCCCAAGTCGGCCTGTCGGATGCCGACCGGGTTGCCGGCGAAAGATGCCGACCGTGATCGGTGTGGGTCGCTTCAGCGCTGTGATCGTCCTGGCTGATCTGCATGACGCCAACTGGATTCTGACGGCACGTCGAACTCGCCACTGCGGCACGAGTCGCGTGGTTCAACCACCAGCACCTCCCCTCTGTGATTGGCGATATCCGTCCGCCGAACTTGAAGCCGACTCCTACGTCCAGCAGTCCAACTCGGGTCTGGAGTCGACACGTAGAGCGTCCAACAATCCGGGATCGATTCACCTTGGAGGGGCGTCGAGGGCACGCGCCGTCGGGAGGGCAGGGGGCTCGACGAAGACGTTCCTTTGAACGACTTGCACTGCCGGAAGGGGGTCTCGACGGCACGTTGGCCAGAGTCGCCTCAGAGCGCAAGGACCGCGTAGATGTTCCGGCTTGCCAGCTCTTGGCCGAAGCGAGACGACGGAAAGGTCAGAGGTCGTTGCCGTTCCCCACGACGAGCGGAAGGCGGTGCGTGAGGCGCCGCGGCTGCCCGGCGGAGGCTCGAGCACACAGACTCCTTACTCGGCCCAGTACGCTGAACACTGACCTCGAAGAACGACCCGTCGCTCGACAGAGCCGCAGATGAGGGGCGGTTCCGGAGAAATCCGGAACCGCCCCCTTGATCGTTTTTTGCCGTCACAGGGACCGGCAGCCCCTCAGCCGCCACTCACACCTGCGGCCTACGAACCCTTCTCCTGCCGTGGGAAGGCCTGGTCCGCGCCGGGCAGGGTGGGGGCCGGCAGCGTCGCCACCTCCTCCTTCGCTTTCTCCCGCTGCTCCGCCGTGTCCTGCGGCACCTTCGGTGGGCGCGGGCGGGCGCCGCGGAAGCGGAACGCGGAGGTGAGGTCGCCGAAGGTGTCCCGATAGCCCATCACGTAGGGGCCGTTGACGCCGTCGGCGGCGCGGTGGGCCGGCAGCCAGTTGTCCATCTTGCCGTTGTTCCAGGCGCAGTGCTGCACGTCCCAGGCGTGGCTGGTGGACGGGGCGGCCTGGGCACTGGAGGTGTGCCGCGCTCAGCTCCACGGCGCATCTGTACTCGCCGGTCGTCTTCGACGACATCAACTACGCGAGCCGCCCCTACGTCCCGCTGGAGGCCTACGGCCGGTCCAAGACCGCGATCGTGCTGTTCGCCGTCGAGGCCGGCCGGCGCTGGGCGGCGGACGGCATCACCGCCAACGCCGTGATGCCCGGCGGCATCCGAACTCCCTTGCAGCAGCATGCCTTTGGCGACGACGTGTCGGGCGAGGCGCGGACGGTCTACGACACCTAGCCGTGGCGCACCGCCGCCCAGGGCGCCGCCACTTCGGCGCTGGTGGCCGGCTCGCCGCTGGTCGATGGAGTGACCGGACGGTACTTCCAGGACAGCGCCGAAGGCCCGGTCATCGACCCGAAGGAACTGGAGACGGACCCGGAGCCGGTAGGTGTCGCCGAGTACGCGCTCGCCCCGACGGCCGCCGAGCGCCTGTGGGAGCTGTTCGCGACCGCGGTCTCCGGCCGGCGTCCGTGACGGGAACGGTAAGAGTAAGAGGGGGAGCGAGCCGCTTCTCCAGACCGTCCCGGCGGCAACGCCGCCCAGGCCGACGTCAGTTCACAGAGTGACGGTCTTGTACTCCACATACTGCGCGAGCCCAACTGCCCCGTACTCGCGGCCGATCCCGCTGGCCTTGTAACCGCCGAAAGGACCGTCGAAGGCGATGGGCGCCCCGTTGACGGTGACCGTGCCGGTGCGCAGGCGGCGGGCGACGGCGAGCGCGTGGGCCTGGTCGGCGGACCACACTCCGCCCGAGAGGCCGTACTCCGAGTCGTTGGCGATCCGTACGGCGTCGTCCTCGTCGTCGTAGGGGATGACGACGAGAACCGGGCCGAAGATCTCCTCCTGGGCGATCCGCATCGAGTTGTCCACGTCGGCGAAGACGGTCGGGGTGACGTAGTTGCCGCCTTCGAGGCCGGGGGGAACCTGGGGGCCGCCGGTGACCAGCCGCGCGCCTTCCTTGATGCCGAGTTCGATGTAGTCGCGTACGCGCTGCTGCTGGTCGGGGCGGACCATCGGGCCGATGAACGTGTCGGGATCGTTCGGGTCACCGACCTTGAGCGACTCGACGAGGTTCTTGAGGGTGGCGACGACCTCTTCGTAGCGACTGCGCGGCGCGAGGACGCGGGTCTGCGCGATGCACGCCTCGCCGTTGTTCAGCAGAGAGGCGAACTTCAGCCCCTGTACGGCCTGTTGGACGTCGGCGTCGTCGAGGATGACGGCGGCCGACTTGCCGCCCAGCTCCAGGCTGACCCGTTTCAGCTGTTCGCCCGCGATGGACGCGATCCTGCGGCCGGCCCCGGTCGAGCCGGTGAACGCGATCTTGTCTACGTCGCGGTGGGAGACCAGGTACTCACTGGTCTCGCGGTCGGCGGGAAGGACGCTGATCACGCCCGTCGGCAGACCGGACCGCTCCAGCAGTTCGGCGAGGAACCCCATGCTCAGCGAGTTCTCCGGGGACACCTTGAGGACGACCGTGTTGCCTGCCAGCAGCGCGGGGATGACCTTGGCCAGGGCTGCGGAGAACGGGGAGTTCCATGGAATGACGGCGGCCACGACGCCGATGGGCTCGCGGCGCACCACGCTCCGGGTGGGGGAGTCGGGGTCGGACGGCGTCAGGGTCTCCTCCCAGCCGAGTTCCTCGGCCGCCTTGAGGTAGGCGGCCGCCTGCCGACCGAGTCCGGGTTGTCCGGCCAGCGTGAACCAGCCGGCCGAGCCGTTCTCCGCCGAGATCAGCGCCGCGATCTTCTCGGCGTCGGCCTCGCGCAGCGCGTTGAGCCGCCGGACGACGGCGATGCGTTCGGCGGGTGCGGTACGCGGCCAGGGGCCCTCGTCGAACGCGGCACGGGCGGCGGCCACGGCCCGGTCGATGTCGGCAGTGCGAGCCTGCGCGGCCCGGCCGATCACCGTCCGGTCGTGCGGCGACCGGATGTCGAGCAGCTCGGGGCTGCTCGGTGCGGTCCACGAACCCGCGATGAAGAGTCGGTCGTAGATGATCATTTGCTCTCTCCCGAAGGGGTGGGGGACTGAGGGGCGATCGATGATTCTTGATATCTGTCACTTCAATGTAGCACTTGTGTGTCGGATAGCCTCATGTGTGCGCTGATAAGCGGGTTAGGTTCCACACGTCGGGCTATGCTTTGCCGTGTGAGAGCCGACGCGGTACGCAACCTCGAAGCCGTCCTGACGACCGGAGCGCGCATGCTCGCCGCCGATCCGGGCGCGAGCATCGCTGCCATCGCCGCCGAAGCCGGCGTCGACCGGCGCACTGTTTATCGGCGGTTCGCGTCCCGCGAGGAACTGCTGGCGGCCATCTACGAGGCCCGCGTCGAGGCCATCGAGCGCACCGTCGAGGACTCCAGGCTGCGCGAGGCTCCCGTCGCCGTGGCCCTGCACCGGTACGTCGAGGGGATCATCGGCGTCAATCGCAAGTGGCCCGTGGAGCTCACCCGGATGAAGGCCGACGAGACGATCCGCGAACGGCGTGACGTCCTGATCCAGGAGGTCGACACCTTCCTGGAACGTGCCACCGACGAGGGGCTCCTGCGCGCCGACGTCCCGACCGCATGGGCGAGTTCACTGCTGCCGCAGCTCATGCACCTGGCCTCGCGGCAACTGCCCGAACTCGGTGCCGCCCAGGCCGCCGACATGGTCGTCGACACCTTTCTACGGGGGCTCGGCGGCCGGTGACGTCGGCGGAGTGCGCTGACCCGAATCCTTGACCCCTGTTCGGCCCTCCGTGATGCTGTGTTGCGGCACGCGCCAAGCGTGCCGTAATGAGCAACGTTCTGCTCGGGTCCAGTACCAGCGGAGGAGTGGCCATGACGCACCAGGTCCGTGCTGTCGTCGCGCGGGGGAAGGGTGCCCCCGTCAGCCTGGAGACGATCGTCGTCCCCGACCCCGGCCCCGGTGAGGCGCTGGTGAAGGTCGAGGCGTGCGGGGTCTGCCACACCGATCTGCACTATCGCGAGGGCGGCATCAACGACGACTTCCCGTTCCTGCTCGGGCACGAGACCGCGGGCGTCGTGGAGTCGGTGGGGGAGGGCGTCATCGATGTGGCCCCCGGCGACTTCGTGATCCTCAACTGGCGTGCCGTGTGCGGGAATTGCCGGGCCTGTCGGCGTGGACGGCCGCAGTACTGCTTCAACACCCACAACGCCAAGCAGAAGATGACCCTGCTCGACGGCACCGAACTCTCTCCCGCCCTCGGCATCGGCGCCTTCGCCGAGAAGACCCTGGTCGCGGCGGGGCAGTGCACCAAGGTCGACCGGGCCGCATCGGCTGCCGCCGCCGGGCTGTTGGGCTGCGGCGTGATGGCCGGCATCGGTGCGGCCATCAACACCGGCAACGTCGGGCGCGGTGACACGGTCGCCGTCATCGGTTGCGGTGGCGTCGGTGACGCGGCGATCGCCGGGGCCCGGCTCGCGGGGGCGGCGCGGATCATCGCGGTAGACATCGACGACCGGAAGCTGGAGAAGGCTCGTTCGCTGGGCGCCACGCACACCGTCAACTCCAAGGCCACTGACCCCGTTGAGGCCATCCGGGAACTGACCGGCGGCTTCGGCGCCGACGTCGTCATCGAGGCGGTCGGGCGCCCCGAGACGTACAAACAGGCCTTCTACGCCCGTGACTTGGCGGGCACGGTCGTCCTCGTCGGCGTGCCGACCCCCGAGATGAAGCTCGAACTCCCGCTCCTGGACGTCTTCGGACGCGGTGGCGCGCTCAAGTCGTCGTGGTACGGCGACTGTCTGCCCTCCCGTGACTTCCCGATGCTGATCGACCTCTATCTCCAGGGGCGGCTGGATCTGGACGCCTTCGTCACGGAGACCATCGCGCTGGAGGACGTCGACAAGGCGTTTGAGCGGATGCACGGCGGCGATGTGCTGCGTTCGGTGGTGGTGCTGTGATGGCCGCTCGTATCGAACACCTCGTCACCTCAGGGCAGTTCAGCCTCGACGGCGGCACCTGGGACGTCGACAACAACGTGTGGATCATCGGCGACGACACCGAGGTGGTCGTCATCGACGCCGCGCACGACGCCGACGCCATCGCGGAGGCGGTCGGCGACCGTCGGCTCACCGCCGTCATCTGCACCCACGCCCACAACGACCACATCGACGCCGCGCCCGAACTCGCCGACCGCACCGGCGCTCCGATCCTGCTCCACCCCGACGATCTGCCCCTGTGGAAGCAGACCCACCCGGACCGGGCGCCCGACGGTGAACTGGTCGACGGGCAGGTCGTGGTGGTGGCGGGGGTCGAGGTGACCGTGCTGCACACACCCGGGCACGCGCCCGGCGCCGTCTGTCTGTACGCGCCCGCTCTGAACGCCCTCTTCAGCGGTGACACGCTCTTCGCGGGCGGACCGGGGGCCACGGGACGGTCGTACTCCCATTTCCCGACCATCGTCGACTCGATCAGGGACCGGCTGCTCGGGCTGCCGGGCGACACCGTCGTATACACCGGACATGGGGATACGACGACCGTCGCCGCCGAGGCTCCGCATCTTCAGGAGTGGATCGACCGCGGGTTCTGAGCACTGCCGGGTGTTGCTGATGGCGCGAGATGTTGCGTGAAAAGCAACACTGGGTAAGGGGTTCGCGTGGCCTCTGAATACCTTGACAACGGTTTGGGGCCGCCCTCAAACTGACGTTGCGCTTACCGCAATCCGTTTCGCTATACGCACCGAGGTGTCATGATGATTCCCGCGTGCCTTCTCGTGGATCTGCCGCGAGGCGAGGCCTACCGGCTCGACATCGATCCGCCGGTTTCGGTGTTCCACACCGACGACGGCGAGGTCTTCGCCATCGACGACACGTGCACCCACCAGGACGCCTCGCTCGCGGACGGCTGGCTGGAGGGCTGCGAGGTGGAATGCCCGCTGCACGCTTCGAAGTTCGACCTGCGGACCGGTGCGGTCGACGCCCCGCCGGCCAAGCGCCCGGTGCGTACCCACGAGGTGCTCGTCCAGGACGGCATGATCTACGTCGTGCCGTCCACGGACGCCCCGAACCTGCCGCCCTGCGTCGCGGCCCGGCTCGCCGGAGGCCCCGCGTGAGGACCGTGGCCGTGGTGGGCGCCTCGCTGGCCGGGTTGTCGGCGGCGCGCTCGCTGCGGAAACAGGGCTACGACGGACGGCTCGTCGTCATCGGCGACGAACCCCATCGCCCGTACGACAGACCGCCGTTGTCCAAGGAGTTCCTCGCCGGCACCCTCGGCGAAGCCGATCTCATGCTGGAGACGGACGACGAGGACCTGCGCGCGGAGTGGCTGCTCGGTGCCCGTGCCGTCGCGCTCCAAGTCGACGGCGCGGAGCGGGTGTTGCTCCTCGACGACGGGCGGGAGGTCCGGGCCGACGGTGTCGTCGTCGCGACCGGCGCCGTGGCGCGGAACCTGCCCGGCACGGACGGACTGGCCGGGGTGCACACCCTGCGCACCCTGGACGACGCCCGCACCCTGCGCGACGAACTCGCCCTGGGCGGACGGCTGGTGGTGATCGGCGCCGGCTTCATCGGCGCCGAGGTCGCCTCCACGGCGTACGCCCTCGGACTCGACGTGACGGTGATCGAGGCGGCACCGACTCCCCTCGCGGGACCGCTCGGCGCGACCATGGGCGGAATCGTCTCCGACCTCCACGAGGCCCACGGCGTACGGCTGTTGTGCGGTGTCGGGGTCAAGGGACTGAGCGGTGAGGCCCGCGTCGACGCCGTGCTGCTGGAGGACGGGCGAACTGTCCCCGCCGACATGGTCGTTGTCGGTGTCGGCGCGCGACCGTGCGTCGAGTGGCTGGACGGGTCCGGGGTCGAGCTCGACAACGGCGTCAAGTGCGGTGCCGACGGCCGGACCAGCCTCGCCGGCGTGGTCGCCGTAGGAGACTGTGCCAACTGGTACGACCCGCGGGCGGGGTCGCACCGTCGGGTCGAGCACTGGACCGGGGCGCGGGAGCGGCCCGATGCGGCTGTGGCCGCGCTGTTGTCGTGGGGCGCGGTGGAGGCGGGGGCGCCGCGGCCGCCGTACTTCTGGTCGGACCAGTACGGCGTGAAGATCCAGTTCGCCGGTCATGCGGCCGGTGCCGACAGTGTGACCGTCGAGGAGGGCGCCACCGGCGACCGCAGTTTCCTCGCCGTCTACCGGTGTGCCGGGCAGCCGGTCGCCGTGCTCGCGATGAACCAGCCGCGGCTTTTCATGCGGTGGCGCAAACAGCTTGCCGCCACGGCGAGTTGACCCATAACCACACCGTCCAACCACACCGTCCGGAGTCGCTCTTCCCGGCGGGTGAATGACCGACCCACGATGTTCTCGGAGGAGTGCACTGTGACCTCGACCAGTCTGCCGGACAGCCTGATCGCCACCCTGCCCGGCTCCTCCTACACGGACCCGGGCGTCTTCGCCCAGGAACAGGAACGCATCTTCGAGACGATGTGGTTCTGCACCGTGCGCGCCTCCGACCTGGCCAAACCCGGCGCCTTCCGGACCGTCGACGTGGGCCGCGAGAGCATCCTCATCACGCGCGCCCGCGACAACTCCATACGCGCCTACTTCAACGTCTGCAGGCACCGCGGCGCCAAGCTCTGCACCGAGGAGACCGGCGAGGTCAAACGCGCCTTCCAATGCCCGTACCACGCCTGGACGTACGACCTGAACGGCAAACTCGTCGCGGCGCCCAACCTCACGAAGATGCCCGACGTCGGCCGCACCGAGTTCGGCCTGGTGAGCGTCGCCGTCCGCGAATGGCTCGGCTATGTGTGGGTCAACCTGGCGGAGAACCCGCCGTCGTTCGACGAGGACGTCATCAGCGAGGTCGTCAACCGGCTCGGCGACGTGGAGTCCATCGAGCACTACGACATCGACCGCCTCTCGGTGGGCAGGCGCATCGTCTACGACGTCAGGGCGAACTGGAAGCTCATCATCGAGAACTTCATGGAGTGCTACCACTGCGCCACGATCCACCCCGAACTCACCGAGGTACTACCGGAGTTCGCCGACGGCTACGCCGCGCAGTACTACGTCGGCCACGGCGCCGAGTTCGGTGACGAGGTGCGGGGATTCACCGTCGACGGCTCGGAGGGACTCGACCGCATCCCCGGGGTGAGCGACGACCAGGACCGCCGCTACTACGCGATCACCATCAAGCCGCAGGTGTTCATCAACCTCGTCCCCGACCATGTGATCTTCCACCGGATGTACCCGGTGGCCGTCGACCGCACGATCGTCGAGTGCGACTGGCTCTACCTCCCGCACGTCGTCGAGAGCGGCAAGGACGTCAGCCGGTCCGTGGAACTCTTCGACCGGGTCAACCGCCAGGACTTCGAGGCGTGCGAGCGCACGCAGCCCGGGATGAGCTCACGGATGTACGCCAAGGGCGGGGTGCTGGTGCCGAGCGAGCACCACATCGGCGCCTTCCACGACTGGGTGAACGAGCGCCTGGGAATCGGGACCCACCAGGGGTGACTCAGCCCAAGTAGCCCATGCGGTGGCTGATTTCCTCGGCGCCCTTGACCAGCACCGGGGCGAGTTCGTGCAGGCGCTCCTCGGTGAACCGGTACGCCGGTCCCGATGCGCTGACCGCCGCGATGACCTCGCCGTCCCGGTCGCGCACCGGCGCGGCCATGGCGTGCAGCCCGAGCTCCAACTCCTCCAGCGTCCAGGTGTATCCGCGCTCCCGGGCCTCGGCGAGGTCCTTCTCCAGCTTCGACTTCGAGGTGATGGTGTGCGGGGTCACCTTCTTCAGGCCGGCCTCCGCCAACAGCGCGGTGCGCTCCTTGGCGGGCAGGTGGGCCAGCAGGGCCTTGCCGCTGGAGGTGGCGTGCAACGGGGTCAGTTCGCCCACCCAGTTGTGCGCGGTGACGGCGCCGGGGCCGCGGACCTCGTACAGGTTGATCGCGTACTGCTCCTGCATGACGGCGATGTTGACGGTCTCGCCGATCTCCTCGGCGAGCCGCTCGCAGACCGGGCGGCCCTGCTGGGTGATGTCGATGCGGCCGGTGACCGCGCCGGCCAGCCGCACGATCCCGAAGCCGAGCCGGTACTTGCCGCGTTCGCCCGCCTGCTCCACCAGCCCGCGCGCCTCCAGCGCCCCGAGCAGTCGGAACGCGGTCGACTTGTGAACCTCGATCTCGCCGGCCACCTCACTGACACCGGCCTCGCCACGCTGGGCCAGGATCTCCAGCACGCTGATGGCACGATCCACGGACTGCACTCCGCCGGACTGCGAACCTGTCGTTTCAGTATCTGGACTGTAGTTGCTCACAGCGAAACTATACGCGTAGTGCGGTACAACGTGTTTACTACGGGGACTCCGGTCAGGCTCATTTGCCTGGTAGGGGGCGGTGTTTGGGGCTGAGGGGTTTCCGCTGCCACCTGGGAGTTCTTGGACGAGGACGCTCCTGCCCGGTCAGCTTTCGTCCGACCGGTGGTGTGACGACGCTGTTGAAGGCGTCCACCAACTCGTTGACCGTGGTGCCGGTACCGGTACCACGGTTGATCACATCGGATCGCCTGGAGCCGGTCATGACCTCGTCGAAGCGTTGCAGCGCGGACACATGGGCGCCTGCCAGGTCCCACACGTGGATGTAGTCGCGGATGCCCGAGCCGTCTCGCGTGGGCCAGTCGGTGCCCGTGATACGGAACGGCTCACCCTTGGCATGCGCCTCGATGAGCTTGCCCACCGCGTGGCCGGGCCGCCTCAGTTGCAGACCGGTGCGGAGCCGGGGGTCCGCACCGACCGGATTGAAGTAGCGCAGGGACAGGATCCGGATCGGCCGGGTGGCGGCGATGTCGGCGAACATGCCTTCGCACACGGCCTTGCTCCGGGCGTAGGGGCTCGTCGGTTCGAGAGGGGACTCCTCCGTGACGCTGAAGTCCTCCCCGGCGGCGTAGATCGAGCCGGACGAGGAGAAGATCATTCTCCCGCAGCCGTTGCGGAGGAGGTGACTGACGAGTTCCAGACTCTTGACCACGTTCGCCCGGTAGTAGCCCACCGGGTCGGCGACCGAGTCCGGGACGAGGATCAGGGCCGCGCAGTGCACCACGGCTTCGATGTCGGGATGCTCGACGAAGATCCGGTCGACGAGTGCGGCCGTCGGCGATGTCGCCCTCGTAGAAGGCCCGCCCTCGGTGAACTCCCGTCGGCCCGTCACGAGACTGTCCAGTACGACCGGAGACCAGTACTTTCATGTGCCGCCACCCCTGTCTGTCGTGTCTTTCGTAGCGTTCGACCTCGGCCGCCCTATCTGATGGTCTTGAGCAGGGGAACAAGCTCCGGCCACGGTGCGAAGTCCGTGTAGGCGCTGCCGCAGCGGTGCAGCGAGAGGTCCTGCGCGGTGACGTCGATACGGCCGCCGTTGGCCTTGAGGTGCTGGAGCATCCGGCGCGACTCGTCCACCGTGTCGGGGTAGGTCAGGTGCCAGTCGCCGGACGAGTACGCCTGTTCCCGCTGGACGAGCCGGGGCAGCACCGAGTCGTTCCATTTGAAGTGGTGGACCTGGGGGAAGGCCTCCTCGGCGGGCATGAGCCGCCCCGTCTCGGCCCCGTGCTGGCCGAGGTGCAGTCGTACATCGCCGCGGGCCAGGGTCACCTTGGACGATCCGGCTCCCGGCAGGCGCAGCGTCACGAGTCCGGCGAGCGGGTACTGCGCCCAGATGGATTCGTGCGGCCGCAGCGCCGCCAGACTGCCGTCGGCGGCCACCCGGTCCAGCAGGGCACCCTTGACGTGGTCGTACCCGTCGGCCTCGCAGGCGGCGATGATGTCGGTCAGCGGCCGGTCGTAGACATGGAACTCGTCAAGGTCCGCGACGACCCACCAGTCCTTGGGATGCCGCCGCATCTGCGCCCGGATCAGATAGCCGTTGAGGTCCTCGTCCCAAGGCCCCTGGTGCACCGCGGCGAAGGAGATGCCGTGCCGCGCGACCACGGCCTGGGAGCGCTGGAAGTCGGGGTCGTCGAACGACTCGATGTGCCGGGCGATGTGGAAGGACTCGACACCGAGCGTGCGGTAGTGCGTGATCGCGGCGTCCAGCAGGCCGGTATCACCGCCGACGACGGATACGAAGCGGATCGTCACGTCAGATCTCTCTCGTCTTCAACTGGGCGGTTCGGTAACCCCTCGTCGGAGGAGAGGGGCAGGGCGGAGAGGGGAGGGGAGGGGGAGGGAAGGGGGCGACGTGGTCGGATGCCGTCGGCGCGCTAGGTCGCCGCCTCCTGCGGGCTCGCCGGGCTGCTGTCAGCCGCGTCCCGCAGAGCCATCCGGAAGAAGAGGAGCACGGCGGCGAGCGCGCAGAGACCGGCACAGATCCAGAAGACGCTGCGGTAACCCGCCTGCGCGGCGACCACCGCGGTGATCGCTCCGGCCAGCAACTGGGCGACCGGGAACGTGGACGAGTAGAGCGCGGACACCGTGCCGGTTCCGCCGGGAACCTCCTGTTGCACCACCACCATCGGGATACTCGTGATCACCGCGATCCACATGGCGTTCGGCACCTGGAGGGCGATCAGTACGGGTGCCGAGCCCGCCATCGGCAGCAGGCAGAAGAAGACGACGGCGATCACCACGGCGGCGGCCACGACCCGTACCTTCCCGACGCGGTCGGCCAGGCGGCCCACCGTGATCATCAGGGGAATCTCCAGCGCCGCGCAGGCTCCGGCCATCAGGCCGACCAAGGAGGCCGACAGGTGCAGATCCTTGGTGACGTACAGAGCGATGGCGATGAGGTACATCTGGTTGGCCACGTTGACCGCCGTGACCGAGCCGAGCAGGAGCCAGGAGCGGCGCGGCACGGTGGTGAGAAGACGGCGCAGGGCCGAACGGCGGCCCTCGGCCCGCTCCTTGGGCTCCGGCCGGGGCGGCGGGGGCAGGGCCGGCAGGAACCAGCGGCCGAAGACCACGGTCAGCAGAAGCAGGGCCGCGGCAGCCGCGTACATGCGCCCGAACCCCGCGTGGGTCAGCAGGAAGAAGCCGACCGGCGGACCGACCACCCACCCGGCGGAGAAGATCGACCGCACCGCGGAACTGAAAGGGGTCACCTCTCTGCCGGTCGCGTCGGAGAACTCCTTGACGTACGCGAACAACTGGGAAATGTATGCCTCGTTGAGGCCGAAGAGCACGACTCCGGTGGCGAACACCACCGCGTAGTCACGGGCGCTCGTGAAGACGAGCGCGCCGGTCACCCCGGCCAGCGCGGTCGAGGCGAGGGCGATCCGTCTGTCGGACAGCCGGTCGGACAACCAGCCCATGGCCAGATTGATGCCGATGCCGACGACGGCACAACCGATGAAGTAGAGGCCGATGAGCCCCGGTCCCGCACCCACGGCATCCGCGAGGAACAGGCTGAGCGTGGTGCCGAACACCGACATCGCGAGGGCATAGCATCCGGCGGCGATCCCCAGGGACGTCGCCGTCCTGCTGGACCCGCGCGCCCGGGGGGCACCTTCCGCGGTCCGGGCGCGAGTGAGACGCAGGAGCTTCACGTCGTGCCCCCGTCGCCCAGGTGCTGTGTACGCCAGCGTTCGTCGTGGGTCACCAGCCACTTGCCCACCGAAGTCGCGGAGGCGAAGACCGAGAGGCGGGGTTCGGTGGGGGTTCCGATCACGACGGCCTCACCGACGGATTCGAGCATCGGAATGTCGTTGGCCCGGTCCCCGAAGGCGACGGCTTCGGCCGGTGACACATACGCCTCCCGGAGGATCCTCCGTACCGCATGGCCCTTGGAGGCGAGGGGCGACAGTACTTCCACCGGCCCGCCTTCCTCGGGCCGACAGGAGTAGGTGACGGTGACACCGAACCCCAGGGCCTCCGCCGTGCGGGCCAGGTCTCCGGCGTTCAGGTCTCCGCTACGGCAGAGCAGTTTCGTGATGGGGAGAGCGCCGCCGGTCAGGTCCGGGATGTCCGCACAGAATCCGTCCGCCCCCGTGTCCGTCGCCGGCCACCAGGCATATCCCGGCTCGTAGCCGAACGCGGACTCGAACTCCGTCGCGAAACTGACCTTGGGGTCGACGCCGCGGAGCGCTTCGGAGAAGTCCCGCACTCGCTGTCCGTCCAGTGCGGCGAGGATCCGGGTCCCGCCGTCCACGACCTCCGACGCCCCGTTCGAGGTGACGATGTGACGGGAGAGCTCCTCGACCGCTGCCGGCAGGTCGGACAGACAGCGTGAGGGGCGCCCGGTCACGAAGACGAGACGGGCTCCGCCGGAGGTCACCTGCCGCAGCAGGTCGATGTCCTCGTCGAGGACGAGCCCGCCTGGGCGCACGAGAGTCCCGTCGAGGTCGCAGAAGATCGCCTTGATCACTTCGTCCCCCGTTGACGCCGTAGCGCGGTTCCGCGACCCGTCACCACCAGGAGGTTCCTGAGAGCGGCGTAGGCCCCTGCGCCGGGTTCGCCGCGCCGTACGCCTCTCCATGCCACCGTGCACGCCTTCCTCAGCTCGTGGCGCAGGGACATGGTGGGCAGCACCTTCAGGGATTCACCGTGCGCCTGGCCCGTTCCGTAGGCCCGGACGCTTCTGAGGTCGTCCCGGATACTGAGCGGCTTGTGCCAGATGACCGCTTGCCGGACGAGGCGGACCGGTACGTTCGACTTCCGCCGACGCAGCTCGAAGTCGCGGTCCTCGCGCCACTTCATCGCGGTGTTGAAGTGGTAGCCGCCCATCTTCGTCACGATGTCCGTGCTGTAGAGAAGCGGTGGGCTGTAGGCGTTGACCTTCTTCGTGACCAAAGGGTCTTCCGTCAGTCGTCGCGCCGCGGCCACCAGCCGGCTGCCGCGGCCCGCGGTTTCGAACCGGACGCGTCCCTTCACCAACCCGAAGGACGCCTCGGCCAGCATGGAGGCGATGGCTCCTGGCTCGAACGCGCAGTCGGAGTCCATGAGGAGAACGAGCGGCGTGACCGCCTGCGTGATCGCGCGGTTGTAGGCCAGCCCGATTCCGCTCTCCGAGGTGCTCAGGACGGTCACACGCGATGCGCCTTTCGCATACGTCGTCAGTGCCTCGAGGAACCAGTCCGGCGACCCGTTGGTGGAGATGATGACGGGGCAGGGGACGTCGATGGACGCCAGGCACCGATAGATCAGGGGATCGTCGCGAACAGGGATGATGATCGTCAGGTCGGGCGAGGACAAGGGCGAGACCGTGGGGGAGACAGCGGGCGAGGGAGTGACGGCGTCGGTGCTCAATGGGAGCTCCTCGGTCGGCTCACCGCTGCTTCGAACCGCCGGACCACGGCATCGGGATCGACGTGCGTCACCAGACTGTGCGTTCCGTTTCCCCGCCTGAATCGAATGGCTCCGCGGTTCGCCAGATCCGTGTCGACGGAGATCGTCCCCGTCTCCGCCTTGTACGGCAGGGTGTCGTCCGCCATGAGTGAGGCCGCCACCACGTCCCAGACGGGTTCGCGGTCCGTGCACTCGCCCCGCGGCGACTCGCGTTCGAGCTTGTCCAGAGCCGCACCCAGGGGAGTGCCGGTACGCCTGATCCGGTCCACCGCCACCGGCACCAGCCGAGGAGCCTCCAGAACCTCCAGTGGGACCATCACCACGGTCTCCCATCCCGCCGACAGACAATCCTCCAGGGCTTCGGGATCGGCGAACGTGTTGAACTCGGCGTGCTCCGTCACGTTTCCGCTCGCGATGGATCCACCGGAGATCCACAGACGATGCCGCGCCGGGACGGAAGGCGTGAGCTGCCGCAGGGCCCGGGCGATGTTCGTGACGGGACCGATGGCGAGGACGTCGGATCCCCGAGATCGCGTCAGGGCCGCGGCCAGCGCATCGGGAGCCGGCCCGTCCTCGATGCCGGTGTCCCAGAAACCGTCGTCGTCCGGGCGCAGCGAAGCGACATACGTGTCCGCGGGCAGGGCCGCGACGACCCCGCGCACGTCCTCCCGGACGGGCTCGTGCCACCAGAGGGGCTTCTCGCATCCCCGTACGACATCGATGTCGAGAAGGTGATCCCGGGCCAGGGTGCGCGCGTGTCCCGCCGAGGCGGTGGCAGTGGTGTTTCCGAAGACCGTGGTGATCAGGCGGGGGACGCGGGCCATGGCGAAGAGATAGTGGAGCGCGAGAGCGTCGTCGTTGATGCCCAACGTGTCGGTGTCGACGATCAGTTCGCGTTCGGTGTCCGGCTCAGAACTCAAGGGGGGCTCCCAAACTCATCCAGTACCGGAGCGCTTGGGCGTAGCCGCGCCCTTCGTTCTCGAGAAGGGCCATGGCGTCCTCCGGTCGCAACACGCTGACGGAGGCGACCTGTTCGGCCCCGACGGGGTTCGTGGGCGGACCGACGAGCTTCCCTTCGACCACTCCCCACAACCAGGCCTTCAGCGGGAAAGGGGCGTACGGCTTGTACGGGACGCGGTTGTAGGAGACGCCGCTGTGCGCGGCGAACCAGCGGGGTTCCCCTCTCATGAGGTACCCCGCCTCTTCGGCGAGTTCGCGCCCCATGCACGCGTCGACCGACTCGCCTTCCTCCCTGGTGCCACCGGGGAGAAAGGCCGTGCCGTCGGCAAGCCGGCAGACCACGACGCCGTCCTCGACCAGGGGGATGGCTCGAACGCTCTGGACCAGTTCGTCCGGAGGCCGTCGGTCGGTGAACCTGACGATGGTCTGAGCCCACTCCCAGTCCTCTAGGTGTTCTCGCACATCAGCCCCCGGGCGCCTGCCGCTTCGGCGATGAACCTCAGATCGGTCCGGTACGTCACGAACGACTCCGCGTAGGGGACTCCGAGGGCCGCCCCCTGAACAGCGTCGGCCCTCTCGATCCCGCTCATGGACCGCAAGTGCGGGTCCGGCTTGGTCTGGTACCGGTAGCACGCGACCGCGGCCTGTTTCTGCCCGTAGTGCTCGGTGATGTCGAGGGTGGTCGTCGCCTGCTCCAACTGCGAGCTCCATGAGTCCTCGGGACATTGATAGCCCAGGATCACGGACGGCGTGTGATGCCCGGCTCCGCGGTTGCGGCATGCGGCGAACGCCGCCTGGTGGGCCACCTGGTGGTCCTGGTGGAACGCTCCGCGAGCCGGCAACAGCACGAGTTGTGGCCGCACACGGTCGATCGAGATCGGAGAGCCGGACTCCATCGACTCGACGAGCCGCGCCGTCTCCGTGTGCAGGGTGTCCCGGTGATCGCCGTCCTCGATCATCACGTGGAAATCGCTCACGCCGAGTTTGCTGCATGCCAGCGCGAACTCCGTACCCCTGTCGCCGGCGATCCGAGTCGTGGCAGGGCCACCGGTGTTGATCCCGTGTTGAACGATGAGCTCCACATAGACGTCCATGCCGGAGGCCGCCAGCGTCGCGATGGTGCCTCCGCACCCGAACGTCTCATCGTCGGGATGCGGCGCAATGACGAGCACGCTCCCACGCGCCATTTCTAATCCCCCTCCGTTCGCTGCTGTACGAAAGCGGTGAATTCCCCCGCCTCCGGCCTGACTTGGAATGTTTCGTAGCTGGGAACACGCACGAGTGTGGTCGTGGTGAAGAAGCGGCTTCCGTGCAGCCCTTCAGGCAGCCGTCTCTCTCCGGTGGTCAGCAGGGCGAGGTACTGCTCCACCAGATGCGTCGTGCCCCAGAAGGCCGCCGCGCAGCCGCCTCCGAACCGCACGTTGATCTCGGTGAAGACGATGCCGTCGGGCTGAAGGAACCCCTGCACGCAGGAAGGTCCTACGACCCGCAGCTCCCGCAGCAGTTCGGCGATGAGCTCTTCGAGCTCAGGGTGGTGGAAGGTCTCGGTGACCGTGGACATGCCCGAGCGGGTCCGCAGCCGTCGGCGGGCGACGACGAGAGGCAGATCCGAGCCCGTGTACAAACAGTCGGCGGAGAACTCCTGTCCTGTCAGCACTTCCTGGACCAGGCCATCCGGATTCCGGGCCAACCAGGCATCCAGCTCCGGCCTAGTGGAGCAGACCATGGAGTCCGCCCCGCCGCTGCCCGAGCGCGTCTTGACGAACACGCCGGCAGCCGGGAGGAGACCGGCCCGCCGGTCATCGGCCGAGAAGGAGACCGGCGTTCGGAATCGGGAATCCTGGCTCAGCCGGCGTGCGAACTCCGCCTTGTCCGAGCAGACCCGAACCGTTTCGGGCGAGGGAATCCACTGCGTCAGACCCAACTCGCCCAGGGTGTCCGCCTCGTTGGTGGCGTAACGCACCTCGGCGTCCGTGTTGAAGCTGACACAGTCGGCTCCGAACTCCTTCGCGGCCTTCGCCAGAGCTTCGAGGTAGGCGCCGCTCTCCGACGCGAGAGGGAGCAACTGCGCTCGATGCGGGTTGGCCAGTAGTGCGGGGCAGAGGGGATCGGCGTCGGCCCAGAGGACTTCGTACCCGAGCTGCTCGGCCTGCAGCGCCACCGCGTAGCCGGACGCGCCGCCGGTTCCCGTGACAACTATCCGCATACGGTCCACTTCGTTCATCCGCATCCGGTCCATTTCGTTCTCAAGCTCCCAGGAGTCCTGGTCGCGGCGCGGGAGGAAGCAGTGCCGTCGAGCACGCGATTTAGTCCCAATCTCCTTGGGCCACGATCTCCCGGACGCGCTCGCCGAAGGTCGGGTCGGCACCCGGGTACGGATTGGCGATGACGGTGCCGTCCCCGAGGAAATGGGCCATCCCGCGGCCCAACTTGCGGCCCGTCTCGGTGTGGATGTCGAGCGCGTAGTCCGGGATGACCGGGGCACGGAGACCCCTGTTCATCGTGTGGCGCGACCACATGCAGATCTCGTCCGTGGTCTCGTCCTTGGGGAACCCGACCAGGTAGCGGACAGCCTGGACGAGGAAGCCCCAGCGCTCGCCGGTACCCCGCTGCATGCGAAGGCCCACGTTGTGCAGGGACTCGACGACGAGCGTCTGCATGAACGTTCCGTCATTGCAGTCCGACACGGAGATGACCAGGAGTCGGTTCCACAGGTGTGCTTCCAGCTCCGGGCTTGTCTCGTACATCTCCCGGGCGACGAGAAGTGCCTCTTCCAGATTCCCCCTGCGGATGTATTTCTGAAGGGCGGATATGAGCTCATCGCAATGAAAGCCGCGGACGCTTGTCACGTCTGCCCAAGGATCTCGGGTGGTCGGCGGAAGGGACATGTTCCTCCTTGCATTTGGATGGGCACCACAGCCCTTTATCCGGGTTGTCCGGGTTATCCGGGAGCTTCTGCTCGCTTCCGCGGGAATCTGTGCGGTGCCACGGGGAGGCATTTCTCATTCCTACACAGCCGCAAACGTAGATCGCGGCGGAGCGAAAAGGGTAGGAACTTTCACGCCCACCGAGTGGGGTTGGAATGTCCTGGTTAAGACGTTAATCGTGAGCCGTGGGCGAGCGGGACGGCCGGACGTTCGCGCCGTGCGGGTCGATGCGTGCGGCCGAGTAGTCGCAGCTCAGGGCGGCGTCGGGATCGACCCTCTTCTTTCATGAGTTAAAATAAGGCGTGTGTCCGTGTGATTGGCTGGTTAGCGACGAAGGTGACGGTGCGGTCGAAAAGCCGCGTGGGGCTCGACGGGTCCCGATGGGCTGACGGATGCCGCTGTCGTGGGTGTGGGCACCTCCAGGACGGCGGTTGAGCGGGGAACTGTCCGTCGCCGCAGATGAGCGGCCTCGCCGATTCGGACGTGCCGGCGGGGAGCGCGTACCGCAGCGCCGCTCGGCGGGCTGTCGTGCGGGCGGTGTGGGTAGGGGTGGGGTTCTCTTGGTGAGGGTGAGAACCGGCCATCCGTCTGACTGCACGACTTTGCTTAACTCGTGAAGAAATAGGTTCCGTCTCGCGGTCGGCTGAACTGCGGTGACTGTCTCGCAGGGTGCTGACCTGTACGACGTGAGCGGTTCTCCGGGCGTCGACCGTCGCTGCCGATTGAGGCGCAAATTGGCCGATAGTGTCCCCGGGTAGGGCGGCGTGAATTTTGCTGACGCTTCTCAGCTGCGATGATCTACGTTTGCGACTGCGGCCATATATGAGAAGCGGCCCTCCGACTGCCAGGCTCTTTGGTTCCTTCCACCGTCCGGCGATGCCGACTCAGGGATGGAGGGGGCCGCGAGGGGGGTCGCCATGACTGGTGGTGTGGCGCCGGTTTCCGTCGGGGGACGGTGCGTGCGGAAACGCCGAGAGCCGGCACTCCTTTTCCCGCTCGATTGCACGGGGTCAACGGCAGCGGCTGTTGCGGCCCGATCGCCGGCCTCGGTTCTTGTGTCCGCCGACTGCGGGTCGTTCGCTGTGAAGATCGCCAGAGAAAGAGGAATGCCCATGCCAGACCTCATCCATTCGCTGCGCGACTGGTCCATGTCGGGATATCGGTTGCCGTCGATGATTCGGCTCGCGGAGCGCATTCCTGTGCTCCCGGACGACCTGCGCTACTCCTTCGGCCTCGTGGACCGGCCGATGTATGCCTACGGCGTGCGCAAAGCTGTGGAGCTGGCCCACTCGCTGGGGCATGACGGAGTGACCGTTCTGGAATTCGGCGTGGGTGAGGGCGGTGGCCTTGAGGCCTTGGATCGGCATGCGCGGCGCTACTCCTTCAGCAGCGGCATCGACGTCCATGTCTTCGGCTTCGACACCGGTCACGGGCTGCCCGACTCCGCCGACTACCGAGATGTGCCCTACATGTGGACGCAGGGCCAGTACCAGCTGCGGAAGGACGATGTGCTCGCTCGGCTCGCCGGTTCGGCCCAACTCGTGCTCGGTGACGTGTCCGAGACGGTGCCCGAGTTCCTTCGCACCCACGCCGACCACCTGACCAGGAATCCCCTGGGGTTCGTCTCCTTCGACCTGGACTACTACTCCTCCACCACATCGGCCCTGGCGCTGTTCCGCGACGCGGACGACGCACACCTGTTGCCGCGTGTCACCGGCTACTTCGACGACATTCTCTCCATCGTCGAGGAGACCGGTGAACTTGCCGCCATCGCCGATTTCAATCGTACGGAGGAGAAGGGAACCATCGGCAAGGTGAACGCGCTCCGCAGCCACCTTCCTTTCGACCCCCTATGGGCCGACCAGATATTCGAGTACCACCGCTTCGAGCACGCGGACTACAGCCGCCATGAGTCGGCACGGAACAACCCGAAATGGCGCCCGTGAACAGCTCCGCGCATCGGTAGCTCCGAGGGAAACTGGCTCTTCGCAGTTGAGGGTGTAGCGCCGAGAACATAGGGCTGTTGGGTGGTTGGATGTGAGTCGTCAGGAGGTGCGAGCGGGGGAGTTCTCGCGGTTCGCGAGGACCTCGGCCATGTGTGTCTGCGCCCAGTTTCTGAGCCCGCGCGTCATGTGGTGGAGCGAGAGGCCGAGGCTGGTCAGCTCGTAGGAGACGGTGACAGGGACGGTTGGCGTCACGGTACGGGTGAGCAGGCCATCGTGCTCCAGCGACCGTAGCGTCTGGGTCAGCATCTTCTGGCTGACCCCGGCCAGAAGACGAGAGATCTCGGAGTAACGCATCGCCTTTGGAGCATCTGTGTGTGCTGCACCGGGCTGGCCAGGGCTGTTGTCGCCGCCCAGCGCACACAGGATCAGGACGACCCACTTGTCCGAGATTCGGTCGAGCAGCTGTCGGCTGGGGCACCCTGCCAGGAACGCGTTGTACTCCACCTTGGCCTGAGCCCTCTTCTGGGCCGCCTTCGTCGTCGTCACTGATCGCGCCTCTCACCGATGGGTGGGTTACGCACTCCCAAGTGCCTACTTCCCGACAGGAAGTTTCTCTCCAATGCTGATGCAGGGAGGCAGCAGGCGCCACCCCCAAGTGCACGACGAAAGGCAACAGGATGAGCACACCCTCCCTCTCTCTTCCCGGCGGCACCTGGATTCTGGGGGACCTGACCGTCACCCGGTTCGGCTACGGCGCCATGCAACTGGCCGGCCCGTGGGTCATGGGGCCGCCCACCGATCGCGAGGGTGCCCTGGCCGTTCTGCGTGAAGCGGTCGACCTCGGTATCACCCACATCGACACCAGCGACGCCTACGGGCCGCGCGTCACCAACGAGTTGATCCGCGAGGCACTGCACCCCTATCCCGAGTCGCTGCACATCGTGACCAAGGTGGGCGCGACCCGCGACGAACAGGGTGGCTGGCCCACGGCCCGGCGACCCGACGATCTGCGCCGCCAGGTCCACGACAACCTCAAGTCCCTCCGGCTCGACGTACTCGACCTGGTCAACCTCCGACTCGGCAACGCGGAAGGTCCCCAGCCCGGCTCGCTCGCCGAGGCGTTCGAGACGCTCGTGGAACTCCAGCAGCAGGGCCTGATCCGCCACCTCGGGGTCAGTAACGCCACCGAGGAGCAGGTCACCGAGGCGCAGAGCATCGCCCCGATCGTGTGCGTGCAGAACATGTACAACCTCGCCCACCGCCACGACGACAAGCTCATCGACCGGCTCGCCACCGAAGGCGTCGCGTACGTGCCCTTCTTCCCCCTCGGGGGCTTTACCCCGCTTCAGTCCTCGGCGCTCTCGGCGGTCGCCGCTCGATCGAAGGCGACACAGATGTCCGTCGCACTGGCCTGGCTGCTGCAGCGATCACCGAACATCCTGCTCATCCCCGGCACGTCATCGACAGCGCACCTGCGCGAGAACATCGCCGGCGCGGGACTCTCCCTCTCTCATGAGCACTTGACCGAGCTGGACGACATCGGCCGCTGAATGCCCCGTAGCTGAACGGCCCACAAGCCACGACCGAAGCCACCGTTCAAGTTTCGGCCCCGGTCACCTTCGCGCGACCGGGGCCGAAGCGGGACGATTCGCCCTCACCTGGTTGACTTCAGATCATCAACCGTCAGGACTTGGGGTCTTCGCCGTATCGGAGGTTGGTCTGCGGCTCGGGTGGTCCGGCGTTGATGCTCTCGTTGCCGAGGTTGCCTCCGGACGGGGTGGTGCCGGAGGCGACACCATCGCACCCGCGCCGGGGACCTGGCTTGGACTCTGTGGAGCGGGGTTCCCGGTGCTGGTCGGCATCGCCACGTTGCTCGCGATCTTCGCGGCCTCCGCGGCGACTGCCATGTCGGCGACACCGGTGCGGTGCAGGTCGCCGTGGCCGCCGCCGTAGGTCGACCAGGGGCCGAACTCATAGGTGGGGTACGGGCGCAGCAGGACACCTGCGCCCCTCCAGGGAGTTGCTCGAACGCCAACTGGCCGAGGCCAAGGTGCCCGTCACCTCCTACCTGGCTGACGGGATGCTTCACGGACATCTGAAACTCACCAAGTCCTTGCCGCAGACCGGGAGTTCACTCGACTTCTTCGCCGGCGTGCTGGGCGGCACGACCGCGCCCGCGAAGCACTTTTATCTGATCCGACTGCCTCATGTCTGGGGGAGCGATGCCCCGCGGGAGGACGGCAGTTGGGCGACCGCCTGCTGCCAGGCGGCCTCAACGGCTGTGCGGGCGTGTGCGGTGGCCTTGTTGATGTCTCCGGTGAGGTGGATGGGTTCGCCGAGGTGAACATGGAGGTCCGGACGGCGCAGCGGTGCGGTGACGACGCCGGCGATCTGCTTCGCCCGCCCGCCGGAGATGATCCGGCGGGCGCCGGCGTGTCCGAGCGGGACGACGGGTGCGCCGGTGGTGAGTGCGAGGCGAGCCAGACCGGTGCGGAAGGTACCGGGCTCGCGGTCCGCGGAGTCCCGGCGGCGGGGGAGTCCGCCCTCGGGGTAGATCACCACGACCCGGCCGACGGCGAGAGCCTCGGCCGCCAGGTCCAGTGCCGCCGCCGCGCTACCGCTGCCCCGGTGGACCGGTATGTGGCCCTCGCGGGTGAGACGGCTACCGAGGAACGGGACCTTCCACAGTCCCGCGGTGGCGAGGACGACCGGCTCGACGCCCAGCCGGTGCAGCGCGGCCAGGACGAGTCCGGGATCGGCCAGAGCGGTGTGGTTGGGCGCGACGATGCTGCCGGGCGCGATGGTGCGGGCCGCTCCGGTGGTCAACGTCAGACGGCCGAGGAGGGGGACGACGGTACGGGCGAAGGCGCTGAGCACGTGCTGCTGACTCTCTGATCTGCCGGTGGTGCCCGGTGTGTGGACGATCTGTATCGTCACGCGGCCGGGTGGCCGGGGGCATGAGTACGCGTACTCACAAACGGTTTCCCGAAGATCGACGCACCCCGGGTCGGAGATCGACGCACTCCGGGGCACGGATGGCTCGGAGGCCAAGAGGTCGCGAGGACGACGACGCGGCGATGCTCTCCTCCGACCAGATCATTCGCGGCATGGAGCGCACCGCCCGTCGGCACGGATACGCGCTGTTGATCGCCGCCTCGTTGAAGGGGGGCCGGAGAGCCTGGTGGCCAAGGTGGCGGGACGCGTCGACGGGTTCGCCGTCATGGCGCGCACCGTGCCGACCGAGGAACTGGAGGTGATCTCCAGACGGCAGCCCGTGGTGATGCTCGCCGGGCCCCGCGAGGGAGGTGCCCATCTCGACCACCTGGACCAGCTGGACCACCTGGAGGTCGCCAACTCCGACGGGCAGCGAGAGCTCATCCGGCACCTCATCCAGGATCACGGGCTGCGGCGCCTGGCGTACATCGGCTCCGCCGAGGAGTCGCCGGACGAGGAGGCACGCTTCCGGGGCTTCCTGGAGGCGTGCTCGGCAGCGGACGTAGAAACAGATGACGAACCGGTCCTGCGGATGGCGATGTTGAGGCAGGCCGACGGGGCCAGAGTGGTGGACGTCCTGGCCGACCGGGACGGTCCACCGCCCGCGGCCCTCGTCTTCGCCAACGGCCAGATGGCCGTCGGCGCCCTGCACGCGTTGCAACGGCGGGGGCTACGGGTCCCCGAGGACGTGGTGGTGACGGGCTTCGACGGGATCCCGCTCGGCCGGCTCGTGCGACCGGCGCCGACGACGGTGCGTCAGCCCATGCTGCGGCTGGGGGCGCAGGCGGCCGAGCTGCTCGTACGGCGACTCGGCGGAGCGCCCGACAGGGAACCGGTGTCGCTGATGCTCCCGGTCACCGTCGTGCGCCGCGCCAGCTGTGGATGCGGCGAGGCCGAGGGAAGCGGAACTCGACACTGAACTCAACTAGGCCAGTTCCTGGACGGGTTGGCGAGATCTCCTGACGGTCACTCAGGGTTTCGGACCCGACCGACCGGTGGGCCGGAACGGGTCGGTTCACTGCCTCGTGAGCGGGAGTCCGAGAACTCCGCGGTCGTGTCCGACGATCACGTCGGGGCCGACGGCAGTCAAGCAGGTGACGGTCACATCCAGGGATATCCGCCGCACCGCGCCGGTCGCCGGTTCCCACACCCGCAGGCCGTGCCCGCGCTTGCTGCCGGTGACCAGGACGGTGCGACCGTCGTGCAGAGTGGTGGCCGTCATGACCGGTAGGCCGGCGGTGCCCGTCGCGGGAGGCAGTCCCTCGCCGACCGGCGTTCCGGTGGCCGGGTCCCACAGCATGACCACGCCGCGATCGTCGCCGGTGGCCAGCAGGGTTCCGTCGGCCGTGGGCACCGCCGCGACAGCTGCCACCCGGTGTCCGGCATCGCTGAGCGCGCGGTCCTTCAACTGCACGGCCGCGCCCGGGTCCCAGGGGTCGTCGACGGCCGGATCCCACATGTGAACGCCGCCCTGGTTGTCCGCCGCCGCGATCAGCGCATGGCCGCCGGAGACCGGGACGGCGGCGATCGACCGGATCGGACGACCGGAGGGGTTGAGACGCCCGACAGGTTCACCCGTGGCCGGATCCCTCAACCGGACCGCGCCTCGGGAGGTGGCGGTGACGAGCAGGGTCCGACCGTCGGCGAGGGCAGCGGCACACATCCCGGTCACTTCGCCGAGCCAGTTGGCGACGGGTTCGTGAACCGGCCGCCCGGTGACGGCATCCCACAGGCCGATCGCCCCGGAGCCACCTCCGCTCGCCAGGAGGACACGGCCGTCGGCAAGGGGCAACGCCGTCAGCGAGCGGACACGGTCGGGATGCCCCGACAGCGGCCCATGGACGAGTCGGCCGTCGGCCGCGTCCCACAGACACACCACGCCCCTGTCCCCGGCACTGGCACCAGCACCGGCCACGAGCGTCGGCCCACCGGGGAGGGACACCACCGTCAGTGAGTCGACGCCACCGGACGAACCCGGCGCGGAATCGGAGAAAGCCGAATCAGAGGACGCCGAATCAGAGAGAGCCGGATCAGAGAGAGCCGGATCAGAGAACACTGATATACGGCCCCAGGGCGTGCCGTCGGCTGCGAGCAGAGCGTTCCCGTCCTGCCGGAGACGGCTGGGTGTTTCACCTGCTGCCTCCCCTGCTGCCTCCCCTGTTGGTTCGACTGCCGTCGGCTGCACCGCCGTAGCCGAGCTGTCGGCGGCGGCCGTCGATGCCTGCGCGGGACCGCTCTGGGGGCGGGCGCCGTCCGGACTCTCCACCAGGCCGTCAGCGACCGTCCAGGTCTGTTCGCAGTTCCAGCAGCGGAAGTGCCCGGTGAGCAACGTCAGTTGGCAGGCCCATTCCTTCCCGGCCCATTGCGGGGTGCCCTTGGCCGCGACCATCCCGGCGATCAGGCACAGGACGGCCTGCCCCGGTGTTTCGACGGGCACCCCCGCCGCCGCGACCTCGCGTGCCACCCGCAGGAAGGGCGCCCACTCCTGCCCCAGTGTCTCGTCCCGCAATGCGTCGGCGACCTCGCCCCAGGGATGCTGTCCCTGACGGGCACGGTCCGGATCAGGCAACTCGGGAGCCTCGAAGGGCGGACGCACCGGGTCCGCGAAGAACTTGAGGATCTCGGTGTCGGACCCGCACCCGGGACACAACAACTGAAGGTAACTTTCCTCGGGTTCAAGATCCCACAGCGCCGCGCCGATGTGGTGACCGGCGAAGGCGACGCAGCTCAGGGCGAGTTGGCCGCAGACCTTCGCGGGAGCACCGACGGCGAGCAAGCTCCGTGCGGCCGCCTGCTCGGCCAGCCGAAGCGCGGCACTGAACCCCGCCTCCAGATCGGCCGGGACGGGGGGCCTGTCCTCGGCGGTCACGATGAAGCCCATGTCCACCCAGAAATCCACGGACTGCTCCGGTGACAACGCCGCTGCCGCCTCGACGAGATGGGGCAGGACCGCGTAGGCGCTGTCGTAGACGGTTCCGTCGGCCAGCACGTCGTCGGTCATGTACGTCCAGGTCTGCCGCCAGTCAACCTTGGTTCCGGTGGCTGCCGTTGAGGTCATGTGCTCCAGGAGCGCCTGCACCTCCTCGGCCGTCACACCGTCGAGGTCACGCCAACGAGGGCTGTTCAGGGGCAACTTCGGAATCATGGATTGAGTCTCGCAGTCAGCAGTGACAAGGAGCGGATGCAAAAGGAACGGAGAGGAAGGGGAGGAGGGAGGGGATGGGAAGGAAGCAGGGACGGGAGAGAACCAGGGGCGGGGGTCCGGCGGACGAGGTGACGTGCGGTGGGGCGTCGGGTGTCGGGCGGCACGTCACGCCCTGTCGCGCAGCAGCTCGTCGGCCTGATCGGCGACAGTCACCACCGCACGGGGCGCGACCCGTTCCAACAGGGGCAGGGCAGTTGCCCAGTCGTCGAGGACCATGACCTGCGCGGCAAGCCTGCGGGCGCGGGGCGGATCGGACAGCTCCGCGAGTACGGTCAGGGCGCGGGCCCGTGTCGCGCGGTAGGCGATCGAGTGGGCGAGGACCTCGGCGCGGTCCGGGTCGCCGCGCCGGGCCAGTTCCCGGACGACCGCGATCAGCGCCTCGCCTTCTGCCCAGCGGTCGGTGATCGAGTGGGCCACGCTCTCGGCGCGGTCCGGATCGCCTCGCCGAACCAACTCCCGGACCACTTCGATCAGTGCCCTGGTCTGCGCCCGGCAGTCGGTGATCCCGTACCCGAGAGCCTCGGCCCCGCCCGTGTCGCCGTAGCGGGCCAACTGTCCGACGATCTCGGCCTGTCGCCTCGCGCGCCTTTCGGGGGCGATCCGGTCGACGAGCGTCATGGCCCGCTAGACCTGCCCGCGCCGGGCCAGCAGAAGCGTCAGGGAGCTCAGCAGAGAATCGTGATCAAAGCCGATGGCAGTGTCGAGCAGCACCTGCGCCCGGTCCGCCAGGGCGAGGGCCACGTCCTGGGCGGCGGTTTCGGCGACCGCGTCCAGCACACAGGCCATGTCCGAGGCGCCGAGCGGGGAACTGGGCACCGGCCTCCTCCAGCACCCCTTCCTCACGGCAGGCTTCCGTTTCCGGGTCCGCCCCCTCCTCGGCAAGGAACGCTTCAGCCTCTGAGGAACGCGGGGGTCCGCTCGGGCCGCGGGGCCGCGGGAAACAGTGCGGAAACCTGGGCCTCCAGGTTGCGTGGCTCGCAACCTAGTGCGTATAGCGATACTCGTATTAGCATGCCTCGCGTATCTACGGCGCGAGCGAGACGAGAGATCATGGCTCCCCTGCAATACGACTTCGTCATCGTCGGTGGTGGATCCGCCGGCAGCGCACTGGCGAACCGGCTCTCCGCGGACCCGGCCAACCAGGTGCTGGTCCTGGAGGCCGGCCGGCCCGACTACCCGTGGGACGTCTTCATCCACATGCCGGCCGCGCTGACCTATCCGATCGGCAGCCGGTTCTACGACTGGAAGTACGAGTCGGAACCCGAGCCCCACATGGGCGACCGGCGCGTCTACCACGCCCGCGGCAAGGTGCTCGGCGGTTCCAGCAGCATCAACGGCATGATCTTCCAGCGCGGCAACCCCATGGACTACGAGCGATGGGCCGCCGACGCCGGCATGGAGAGCTGGGACTACGCGCACTGTCTGCCGTACTTCCGGCGGATGGAGAACTGTCTCGCGGCCGATCCCGACGACGAGTTCCGCGGCCACGACGGCCCGCTCGTCCTCGAACGCGGGCCCGCCACGAACCCGTTGTTCGGCGCCTTCCTCAACGCCGTGCAGGAAGCGGGCTATCCGCGTACCGACGACGTCAACGGCTATCAGCAGGAGGGCTTCGCGCCCTTCGACCGCAACGTCAGCAGAGGCCGCCGACTGTCCGCCTCGAAGGCCTACTTGAAGCCCGTGCGGAAGCGGTCCAACCTCACCGTCGCCACCCGCGCGATGGTCACCCGTGTCCTCTTCGAGGGCAAGAAGGCCGTCGGCGTCGAGTACCGGCACCGCGGCAAGGTCCGGCAGGTGCGTGCCCGCGAGGTCGTCCTGTGCGGCGGCGCGATCAACTCCCCCCAGCTGCTTCAGCTTTCCGGCGTAGGCAACGCGGAGGAGCTGACCGCGCTCGGCATCGACGTCGTCCACGATCTGCCGGGCGTCGGCGAGAACATGCAGGACCACCTGGAGGTGTACATCCAGTACGCCTGCAAGCAACCCGTCTCCATGCAGCCGTACATGGCGAAGTGGCGCGCCCCCTTCATCGGCCTGCAGTGGCTCTTCCGCAAGGGCCCCGCCGCCACGAACCACTTCGAGGCAGGCGGCTTCGCCCGTAGCAACGAGGACGTCGACTATCCCAACCTGATGTTCCACTTCCTGCCGATCGCGGTCCGCTACGACGGCTCGTCGCCGGCCGGTGGCCACGGGTACCAGGTGCACGTCGGGCCCATGTACTCCGACGCGATCGGCTCGGTGAAGATCAAGAGCAAGGATCCGCTGGAGCACCCCGCGCTGCGCTTCAACTACCTGTCCACGGAACAGGACCGGCGTGAGTGGGTCGAGTCGGTCCGGGTCGCCCGCACGCTCCTCAACCAGCCGGCGCTCGCCCCGTACAACGACGGGGAGGTCTCGCCCGGGCCGTCCGTGGAGAGCGACGAGGAGATCCTGGCGTGGGTCGCCAAGGAGGGGGAGACCGCTCTGCATCCGTCCTGCACGTGCAAGATGGGAACGGACGAGATGTCCGTCGTCGATCCCGGCAGCATGCGGGTGCACGGTGTGGAGGGGCTGCGGGTCGTCGACGCGTCGGTGATGCCGTACGTGACCAACGGCAACATCTACGCGCCGGTGATGATGATCGCGGAGAAGGCGGCCGACCTCATCCTGGGCAAGGAGCCGCTTGCTCCGTCCGAGGCTGTGTATTACCGGCACCGGGGTGCGCAGAAGCAGGCGGGGTAAGTGGGCCAGGCGTTGAGAGGTTGAGGGTGCCGGGGGTTTTGGGGGCTGCCGCCCCCAGGCCCCCGCTTCGGCCCTGAAGGGGCCTCGTCCTCAAACGCCGGACGGGCTGGATATAGCCGGCCTGCGTTTCGAGTTGCCCCCGGCAGGCTGCCTTCAGCGTGCCTGTGTCCCAAGCGCCGCCGCCAGAAGCCGTATACGGCACACACCTGCACCCGCACCCGCCGCACCCTCACCCGTGCCCGCACTCACGCCCACCCTCACCGGAACACAACCGTCCGATTCCCGTACACCATCACCCTGCTCTCGCTGTGCCACTTCACCGCGTGCGCCAGCACCTGCGCCTCCACGTCCCGCCCCACCGTCACCAGCTCCTCCGGGTCGAGTGAGTGGTCGACCCGGACCACGTCCTGGTCGATGATCTGGCCCTCGTCCAGTTCCGGCGTCACATAGTGCGCCGTGGCGCCCACGAGCTTCACCCCTCGGTCGTACGCCTGCTGGTAGGGGCGGGCGCCCTTGAAGCTGGGGAGGAAGGAGTGGTGGATGTTGATGGCGTGGCCCTCCAGCTGCTTGCAGAGGTCGTCGGAGAGGATCTGCATGTAGCGGGCCAGTACCACCAGGTCGATGTCCAACTCCCGTACCAGTTCGAGGAGTCGGGCCTCCGCGTCGGCCTTCGTGTCGCTGGTGACCGGGATGTGGTGGAAGGGGATGCCGTACGTCTCCGCGAGGCCCTCGAAGTCCCGGTGGTTGGAGACGATCGCCGGGATCTCGATGTTGAGGGCACCGGTGCGGCGGCGGAACAGCAGGTCGTTCAGGCAGTGGCCGAACTTGGACACCATGATCAGGGTTCGGGTGGGGGTGGCGGCGTCCCTCAGGGTCCAGGAGATGCGATACGCCTCGGCCACCGGGCCGAATCGGTAACGCAGTGTTTTCAGGTCGGCGTTTGGATCGGAAACGTCGAAGTGGACCCTCATGAAGAAGCGGCCCTTGAGCCGATCATCGAATTGCTGGCTCTCCAGGATGTTGCCGGAGTTCCGGACGAGAAAGCCGCTCACGGCATGGACCAGTCCGGCGCTGTCCGGGCACGAGAGAGTGAGGACGAATTCGCGGCCAGGGTGCGGTCGAGGGGACATGAGCGGCCTCCGTCGGTGCGTGTTGCGCAACTTGGTGAGCGATACGCAACATGGTTGGGCCGGGCGCCGCTTGCGGTCAAGAGGCGGCCGGGCAATGGGTCGCATGGTGAAATCGTCATCTGCCAACCCCTTGACGTATGTCTGCACATTCGCCATGGTGTTCCACCACAAGCAATACGGTGCACGATGCGCAACGAAATTCGCTCGAAGGGCTCCACACGTGGCAGACCTGTATGTGGACGGAGAATGGCGCGATGCGGTGGCCGGCGGCCACCGTGACATCCGCTGTCCCGCCGACGGCACGCTCGCCGCGACCGTGTCCGAGGGAACGCGTCCCGACACCGAGGCCGCGATCGCCGCCGCCCGCCGCGCCTTCGACGAAGGGCCCTGGCCGCGCACCCCCGAGCGGGAGCGCGGCGCGCTGCTGCTGCGCACCGCCGAGATCATCGAGCGTGACGCCAAGGAGTTCGCCCGCGCCGAGTCGCTGGACACCGGCAAGCGGTTGGTGGAGAGCGAGTACGACATCGCCGATGTCGTTTCGTGTTTTCGTTACTACGGCGGGATCGGTGGCACCGACGCCGGACGGGTCATCGACACCGGGCGGGACGACGCCGTAAGTCGGGTCGTGTACGAGCCCGTTGGGGTGTGCGGGCTCATCACGCCCTGGAACTACCCGCTGCTGCAGGCCAGTTGGAAGGTCGCCCCGGCGCTTCTCGCGGGGAACACGGTCGTTCTCAAGCCGAGTGAGCTGACGCCCTCCACGTCCATTCTGCTGATGCGCGCGCTGGAGGAGGCCGGACTTCCCGCCGGTGCCGCCAATCTCGTGCTCGGTGCCGGGCCCGAGGCGGGTGCGCCGCTCTCCGAGGATCCCGCCGTCGACATGGTCTCCTTCACCGGGGGCCTTGAGACCGGCAAACGCATCATGGCCACCGCCGCCGCGACCGTGAAGAAGGTGGCGCTGGAGCTGGGTGGCAAGAACCCCAACGTCATCTTCGCCGACGCCGACTTCGAGACGGCCGTGGACTTCGCGCTCACGGCCGTCTTCCTGCACTCGGGCCAAGTCTGTTCGGCCGGCGCCCGGTTGATCGTCGAGGACTCGCTGCACGACCGGTTCGTCGACGAAGTCGTGCGGCGGGCACGGCAGATCAGGCTCGGCGGGCCCTTCGATCCTGAGGCCGAGACCGGGGCGCTGATCTCCGCACAGCACCGGGAGAAGGTCGAGGCGTACGTCGCGGCGGGCGTCGCCGAGGGTGCTGTGCTGCGGTGCGGCGGTGAGCGGCCGACTGAACTCGGCCTCGCCGACGGCCACTTCTACCCGCCGACCGTGCTCGACGGCTGCACGCAGGACATGCGGGTGGTGCACGAGGAGTCCTTCGGACCGGTGCTGACCGTCGAGCGCTTCACCGACGAGGACGACGCCGTACGCATCGCCAACGACACCGAGTACGGACTCGCCGGCGCCGTCTGGACCCAGGACGCGGGGAAGGCCCAGCGGGTCGCCCGGCGGCTGCGGCACGGCACGGTGTGGATCAACGACTACCACCCCTATGTGCCGCAAGCGGAATGGGGTGGCTTCGGACACTCGGGCGTGGGCCGGGAGTTGGGACCGACCGGCCTGGACGAGTACCGAGAGCCCAAGCACATCTGGCAGAACATCCAACCCCGGCCGCAGCACTGGTTCCGCGGCTGAACGCCGAAAAGAGGTCGATCGTGACCCCAGCACAGACCGAGGTGCCGCAGCGGCGCGGCACTCCCCAGGACTCGGCCCCCACCCCGGTCATATCCGTGCGCAAGCTGTGGAAGGTGTTCGGGCCGAAGGCAGAGCAGGTACCCGATTCCGAGGAACTGTGCGGGCTCACGCGCCGTGAGCTGATGGACCGCACCGGCTGCACCGCCGCCGTACGCGATGTGAACTTCGAGGTCTCGCCCGGCGAGGTCTTCGTCGTCATGGGCCTGTCCGGCTCCGGGAAGTCCACCCTGGTGCGATGTCTGACCCGGCTGATCGAACCGACCTCCGGGGAGATCGTCTTCGAGGGCGAGGACATCCGGGACGCGGACGCCAAGCGGCTGCGCGAGCTGCGGCGCCGTAAATTCTCCATGGTCTTCCAGCACTTCGGGCTGCTGCCGCACCGCCGGGTCATCGACAACGTGTCGTTCGGCCTGGAGATCCGCGGCATGGGCAAGGCCGAGCGGACCAAACGGGCCCTGGAAGTCGTCGAGTTGGTGGGACTGTCGGGGTACGAGAACTCCTACCCCGACCAGCTCTCCGGCGGAATGCAGCAACGCGTCGGGCTGGCAAGGGCGTTGGCCGGTGACCCGGACGTGCTCCTCTTCGACGAACCGTTCTCCGCGCTCGACCCGCTGATCCGCCGTGACATGCAGAACGAGGTCATCCGGTTGCACCACGAGGTCGGCAAGACCATGGTGTTCATCACCCACGACCTGTCCGAGGCCCTCAAGTTGGGCGACCGCATCCTCATCATGCGCGACGGCAAGATGGTGCAGTGCGGCACGGGGGACGAGCTGGTGGGCGCTCCCGCCGACGACTACGTGCGCGAGTTCGTGAAGGACGTGCCGCGCGGTGACGTCCTCACTCTGCGCTGGATCATGCGTCCCGTCGTGGACGGAGACGCCCTGGACGGCCCCGAGTTGGGCCCGGACGTCGTCGTACGCGAGGCCACCCGGGCCGTACTGGCGGCCGACAAGCCGGTCAAGGTCGTCGAGAACGGCAAGCTGCTCGGCATCGTCGGCGACGAGGAGATCCTCGCGGTCGTCGCCGGGCAGGAGGGCGACGCGTGATGACCGTCGCCGTGGAGAAACCGGAGCCCGCACAGGAAGTCGCGGACGCGGCGCCGGAGTTGAAGAACCCGCGACGCAAGGTCACCCGGCCCATGATGGTGGGCGCGATCCTCGTCGTGTGGCTGGTGCTGTTCGCCGTGCTGCGCGGGAAGCAGACGCTGACACTCGCGGCGGCCGATCTCACCGGACTGCACCGGTGGTTCAACGACCTCAACGACTCGGTCGGCGCCAACCGCAACTCCAACCCGCTCTTCCTCTACTTCTTCAACGAGATCCGCCTGGTCATCGACAACCTGGTGACCTTCGTCCAGGACCTGATCTCGCAGCCGAGCGGCGACCGGCCGCTGCCGCAGATCGGCTGGCTCGGTGTCGTCGGCATCGCCGGGTTCGTGTCCTGGGCCGTGGGCAACTGGCGGGTCGCGCTCCTCGCCATGGCAGGCTTCGCCTTCTTCGGGCTCCAGGGCCTGTGGCAGGAGAGCATGGACACCCTGGCCCTGACCCTCTCCGCGGTCCTCGTGGCGCTGCTGTTCGCGATCCCGCTGGGCGTGTGGGCGGGGCTGTCCGA
The DNA here is from genome assembly GCF_042721125.1 of Streptomyces sp. NPDC058469. Classification (NCBI taxonomy): domain Bacteria; kingdom Bacillati; phylum Actinomycetota; class Actinomycetes; order Kitasatosporales; family Streptomycetaceae; genus Streptomyces; species Streptomyces sp. NPDC058469. The sequence goes on along the minus strand of NZ_JBHXME010000022.1, from coordinate 9,927 downwards.
CCGGTTCAACCGGATCATGACGCCCTTCCTGGACTTCATGCAGACGATGCCGACCTTCGTCTACCTCGCCCCGCTGACCCTGATCTTCCTCATCGGCCCGGCCTCCGCCGTGATCGCCACGGTGATCTACGCGGCCCCGCCGGCGATCCGTATCACCGCGCACGGCATCCGCTCCGTACCGGAGACCACCGTGGAAGCGGCCGATTCCATGGGGTCGACGCGCTGGCAGTCGCTGCTGAAGGTATTGCTGCCGATGGCCAAGCGGACCGTGGTGGTGGGCGTCAACCAGACCATCATGGCCGCCCTGGCCATGGTGACCATCGCGGCCCTGATCGACGCGCCCGGCCTCGGCAAGACCGTCATGCAGGCCCTCCAGTCGCTCGACGTCGGCACGGCCTTCAACGCGGGTCTGGCGATCGTCGTGATGGCCATCGTCCTCGACCGGGTCACGACCGCGTCCAGCACGCGCGCGGAACAGGCCCGGAACTCGTCCGGCCGCTTCCTCAAGTGGCGCCGTCCGCTGCTGGGTTCGGGCGCGGTGGGCGTCGTAGTGCTGATCTACCTGTCGCACACCTACCTGTGGGCGGCGCAGTTCCCCGGCGAAGGCAGCACCGGCGGTCACATCGCCAACGCGGCGGACAGCGTGACGACTTGGGTGCAGGACAACCTGTCGGGCCTCACCAACGCCTTCCGCAACGCGATCACCAACGGCCTGCTCAACCCGTTCCAGTCGCTGCTCACCGACTCCCCGTGGTGGCTCGTCGGCGCGGTGCTGATCGGGATCGGTGTGGTCGTCGGCGGCTGGCGCTCGGGGGTCACAACTGCCGTCTGCGTAGGCCTGCTTGTCGGAACGGGCGTGTGGTCGGACGCCATGACGGCCCTTGCCTCGACGATCGTGGCGACCGTGCTGGTGATGGTGTTCGGCATCGCCTTCGGGGTGTGGATGGGGCGCAGCACGCTGGTGGACCGGCTGCTTCGCCCCACGCTGGACGCGGCGCAGGTCATGCCGCCGTTCGTCTATCTCGTGCCGTTCCTCGCGCTGTTCGGCCCGACACGCTTCACGGCCATCGTCGCCGCGATCGTCTATGGGGCGCCGGTCGCCATGAAGATCATCGCGGACGGGGTGCGGGCGGTGCCCGAGACCACCATCGAGGCGGCCACCTCCGCCGGGTGCAACACCTGGCAGATCATCACCAAGGTTCAGCTGCCGATGTCACGCGGTGCCCTGACGCTCGCTATCAACCAGGGCCTGATCTACGTGCTGTCGATGGTTGTAGTAGGCGGCCTGGTAGGTGCGGGCGCCCTCGGCTACGACGTCGTGGCCGGATTCTCACGGGGGGAGCTGTACGGGAAGGGGCTTGCCGCGGGTCTGGCCATCGTCCTTCTCGGAGTCATGTTCGACCGGATCACTCAGGCCGCGGCGCGCCGCGCCACCGCTTAAGGAGCACGACACCATGGCAAGACACTGGCGAGCCGGCGCGGCCGGCCTGGCCGTCCTCGGCCTCACCCTCACCGCGTGCGGCGGGGCGAAGGTCGGAGACAGCTCCTCCGCGGGCTCGGGAAGCTCGGGCAAGTGCGGCACCTTCAACCTGGCCGTCAACCCGTGGGTGGGCTACGAGGCGGACGCGGCGGTCGTCGCGTACGTCGCCCAGCACAACCTCGGTTGTACGGTCACCAAGAAGAATCTCAAGGAAGAGATCGCCTGGCAGGGCTTCGGCTCCGGCGAGGTCGACGCGGTCCTGGAGAACTGGGGCCACCCCGACCTGGTGAAGAAGTACATCGACCAGCAGAAGACCGCCGTGGACGCCGGCCCGACCGGCAACAAAGGCCTCATCGGCTGGTACGTGCCGCCGTGGCTGGCCAAGGCGCACCCCGACATCCTCGACTACAAGAACCTCAACAAGTACGCGTCGAAGTTCAAGACGTCCGAGTCGGGCGGCAAGGGCCAGCTCCTCGACGGCGACCCGTCGTACGTCACCTACGACGCGGCGCTGGTGAAGAACCTGAAGCTGAACTTCAAGGTGGTGTACGCGGGCAGCGAGACGGCGCTCATCCAGGCCTTCCGCACCGCCGAGAAGAACAAGCAGTGGGTGATCGGCTACTTCTACGAGCCGCAGTGGTTCCTGTCCGAGGTCCCGCTGAAGAAGGTCGCCCTGCCCGCGTACAAGGACGGCTGTGACGCCGACACGGCCAAGGTTGCCTGCGACTATCCCGTCTACAACCTCAACAAGATCGTCAGCGCGAAGTTCGCCAAGTCCGGCAGCCCCGCCTACAACCTGGTGAAGAACTTCAACTGGACGAACGACGACCAGAACGAGGTCGCCAAGTACATCGCCCAGGACAAGATGACGGACGATGGGGCGGCCAAGAAGTGGGTCGAGGCCAACAAGGACAAGGTCGACGCCTGGCTTAAGTAGCGCCCGGCGTCCGCCGCTAATGTGGTTGTTCTCCGGCCAAGGCTCCGTGGGTGTGTTGCGTGAACTGCCGGAGAACAACCTATTTCGCCCGCGATTCATCCCGAATTCCAACATGAAACCTTCACCTGGAGCGTGGCCGCCGGCAAATTGGTCAAGCTGCGGCAAAAATGATCTCCGAGGCCCGCGGTGAAAGCATCTCCCCGGTAAGATCCCGTCCGGAATGGCACACGGTTACGACCAGACCCAAATTCATTCGGAAACGGGGAGACGTGGGGATTCGCAAATATATGCGGAGCGTTCTGATTGCCGGGATTCTGCTTGGGGCATCCATCTTCACGCCAGCCACTCAGGCTGACGCTGCAGCTGGGCAGTACCACTTGAACCTCGGTCAGAAGCTGACCGTCGGGAAGTGCATCGTGTCCACTGCTGGACAGCGCGGGGCTGTCGCAAAGCTTTGCATGGGCAAGTATGCCAACGCGCTCATCTACTACAAAGGTGTTCTAAAGGGTGAGTTCGGACCGAATCACGTGACGTCGGCTCAGCCTCAGGCCTACATCACGCTCGCATCCGACCACAACGTCAAGATTTATAAGTACTCCGGTGGGCCACTTCTGTTCAACAGCAAGACCGCCGGGAGATTCCCGGCGACCCAGCTGTGGATCGACTCCTGCGCGGCTCTTCCCTACTGGAACGTCGCCCTGGTCAAGCCTGGAAGCTTCAACTGGCCCTGGAAGGGCGAACACTGCGTCGGCTAGTTGTACCCGACCACCCCGATCTGACAGTTGTCGACCTTGCCTGGGGCCCGTATTTCAATAAGCGCTCGGTAGAGGGGTGTTGGTGGGAGTCTGAGATATGACTCCATGTCTGGCGGGCGGCGTTGCCGCTCGTGCTCTGCGGGCCAAGTTCGATCAGATCCTGCCGCACCTCGATGAGCGTCGCCGTCGGTTGTACCTGGCTAGTGAGGCGACGGCCCTCGGCTGCGGCGGGATCGTCAGGGTCGCCGCCGCCTCCGGCACCAGCACTGCAACCATCGCGCGTGGTATGGCCGAGTTGGCCGGCTGCTCCTCGCCGACCCTGCGGGTCCGGGCTCCTGGTGCGGGCCGCAAGCGGCGGACTGATACCGACCCTGGTCTGCTGCCCGCGCTGGAATCGCTGATCGAGCCGCACACCCGAGGCGACCCCGTCTCCCCGTTGCGGTGGACCACGCTGTCGTTACGGGCCCTGGCCTCAACCCTCACCGCACAGGGCCACCGCAGGTCGGCTCCGTTGGGGCCGGGGGCGGTTACGCGATCGGTGCGGATGACGGTGCCGTCCAGGTTGAGGTGGGTGTACCCGGCGGCGGCCGCCCGCTCCAGCGCGGTGGACAGGTCGGGGGCGTGGTCGGCGAGCACGGTCAGCCCCTCGTGGAGACAGCGGTAGGCGGTTGGCACCGAGATCTGGTTGTCCCGGGCAAGTTGGGCCAGCCGGGTCCCGTCGACGAACCACCGCAGGACGAGGATTCCCTGCTTGAAGACGCCCAGGGCGCGGGTGTTCTTGCGGGTGCCGAGCCGCTCGCGGCGCTCGCGCAGGAGCCTGGCCAGGGTCTCGGCGGTCTCCCTGCTGACATCGAGCACGGCGGTGTAGGTGATACTGGTCAACGCGTGAAGCCTCTGGCCGTACGGAACTTGATCTTCGCAGACCCGTTCCTACCAGGGGCTTCAACCCTATCTGACGCCAGGTCACCCGGCCCCGGGCCGCCTCACCCAGGCCATGTCACACACCGCAACCGTCACGTTGCCGAGAACACCTCAGTGGATCAAGTAGTGGATTGAGCGGTGGATAGAGCAGGGCGCCCGAGTGCCCCGTAAAACCGCCGGAAAGGCCCGGCAGGCTGCGTCGTCAGCCTGCCGGGCCTCGGTGCGTCCGGGCCGCGATACGAGTCGCGTCCGGGTCGGTTTGCCCGACGTCACGGACCCCTTGACACCCGCTCCTCACGCCGGGCACATTGAGTTGCGCAACCTGAAGCATGTTGCGCAGACAGCAACCGGATTGCTTTCTAGCCGGAGGTGCGGCGATGGCGGGACCCCGAGTGGTCATCATCGGAGCGGGCGTCGTGGGGGCGGCGCTCGCGGACGAGATCTCCGCGCGAGGCTGGACCGAAGTGACCGTGGTCGACCAGGGCCCGCTGCCCGCCACCGGGGGCTCGTCGTCGCACGCCCCAGGCCTGGTCTTCCAGACCAACTCCTCCAAGACCATGACCGAGTTGGCCCGCTACACGGTCGAGAAGTTCTGCTCCCTCGACGTCGACGGCCAGCCCTGCTTCCTCCAGGTCGGCGGCCTCGAAGTCGCCACCACCCCCGAGCGCGTCGCCGAACTCCACCGCCGCCACGGCTGGATCACCGCCTGGGGCATCGAGGCCCGGCTGCTCACCCCCGAGGAGTGCGTCGAGCACCACCCCCTCCTCAACCCCGACAAGGTGCTGGGCGGCCTCCTGGTCCCCACCGACGGCCTCGCGAAAGCCGTCCTCGCCGTAGAGGCCCAGATCCGCCGGGCCACGGACCGTGGTGTGCGATTCCTCGCCCGCCACGAAGTCCTCGACGTCCAGCGGGCCGACGGCCGCGTCACCGGCGTCCTCACCGACCAGGGCGAGATCCCCGCCGACATCGTCGTGTGCTGCGCCGGCATCTGGGGCCCGAAGATCGCCCGCATGGTCGGCATGAACCTCCCGCTGACCCCGCTCGGCCACCAACTCGCCTGGACCGGCCCGGTACCGGCCCTCGCCGGCCAGACCGAGGAGGCCGTCCGCCCGATCCTGCGCCACCAGGACGCCGACCTCTACTACCGCGACCGCTTCGACGCCATCGGCATCGGCTACTACGGCCACCGCCCGATGCCCATCTCCGCCGACGACATCCTCTCGGTCGACGAGGCCGACGACATGCCGTCCGTCCTCAAGTTCACCGAGGACGACTTCGCGGACGCCTGGACGGAAACCCAGTCCCTGCTCCCCGCGACCCGGGAGGCGAAGGTCGAGGAGGGCATCAACGGCCTCTTCTCCTTCACCACCGACAACTTCCCCCTCCTCGGCGAGTCCCTGGACGTCAAGGGCTTCTGGGTCGCCGAGGCGGTCTGGGTCACGCACTCGGCGGGCGTCGGCCGGGCGATGGCCGAGTGGCTGGTCGACGGATACTGCTCCTCCTTCGACCTCCACGAGTGCGACGTCAACCGCTTCGAACAGCACCAGCTCGCCCCCGAATACGTCCTGGCACGCGACTGCCAGAACTTCGTCGAGGTCTACGACATCCTCCACCCCCTCCAGCCGTCCGGAAAGCCGCGCCCGATCCGCACCAGCCCCTTCCACACCCGCCAGCAGGAACACGGCGCGGTCTTCCTGGAGGCGAACGGCTGGGAGCGCCCGCAGTGGTACGAGGCCAACTCGGGCCTGGTGGAAGGCCGTTCGATCCCCACCCCCAACGACTGGGCGGCGCAGTACTGGTCGCCCATCGTCGGCGCCGAGGCACAGGCCACCCGCGAGACCGTCGCGATGTACGACATGACGGCCCTCAAACGCCTGGAGGTGACCGGCCCCGGCGCCGCCGACTTCCTGGAGGGCCTGGTCACCGGCAAGGTCGCCAAGTCGGTCGGCTCGGTGACGTACACACTCCTCCTCGACCACGACGGCGGCATCCGCAGCGACATCACCGTCGCCCGCCTGGCCCACGACCGCTTCCAGGTCGGCGCCAACGGCAACCTCGACCTCGACTGGTTCACCCGCCACCTCCCCGCCGACGGCACGGTCCAGGTCCGCGACATCACGCCGGGCACCTGCTGCATAGGCCTGTGGGGCCCGCTCGCCCGCAAGGTCCTCCAGCCCCTGACGGACGAGGACTTCACGAACGAAGGCCTCAAGTACTTCCGCGCCAAAACGGCCTACATCGGCACGGTCCCCGTCACCGCCATGCGCCTCTCCTACGTCGGCGAACTCGGCTGGGAGCTCTACACCACCGCCGACCAGGGCCAGAAACTCTGGGACACCCTGTGGCAGGCGGCCAAGCCGCTCGGCGGTGTCATCGCCGGGCGCGGCGCCTTCAACAGCCTCCGTCTGGAGAAGGGTTACCGCTCCTTCGGCACCGACATGACCTACGAGCACGACCCCTACGAGGCCGGCGTCGGCTTCGCCGTCAAGCTCGACAAGGGCGACTTCATCGGCAAGGCGGCACTGGAACGCCGAAAGACCGACGTGCGACGCCAGTTGACCTGCCTCACCATCGACGACCCGCACTCCGTCGTCATGGGCAAGGAGCCGGTCTACGACGGCGAGCGCGCCGTCGGCTACGTCACCAGCGCGGCCTACGGCTACACGATCGGCAAGGGCATCGCCTACGCCTGGCTCCCGGCCGAACTCGCCACCCCCGGCACCCAGTTGCACATCGGCTACTTCGACGAGCGCGTCGAGGCGGTTGTCGCGGCGGAGCCGCTGTTCGACCCGACCATGTCCCGCCTCCGCGGCTAGCCGGAAGGACGCGAACGCCGTATGAACGCGCTGAACACCCCCTTGGCGGAACTGGATCCCGAGGTCCACGCCGCGCTCCGCGCCGAACTGCACCGCCAGCAGTCCACGTTGGAGATGATCGCCTCCGAGAACTTCGCGCCGTCCGCCGTACTGGAGGCGCAGGGCTCGGTCCTCACCAACAAGTACGCGGAGGGCTATCCCGGCCGCCGCTACTACGGCGGCTGCGAACACGTCGACGTCACCGAGCGGTTGGCCATCGAGCGGGTCAAGTCCCTGTTCGGCGCCGGGTTCGCCAACGTGCAGCCGCATTCAGGCGCGCAGGCCAACACGGCTGTGTTCTTCGCCCTGTTGAAGCCCGGCGACACGATCCTCGGCCTCGACCTCGCGCACGGCGGACACCTCACCCACGGCATGCGCCTCAACTACAGCGGCAAGATGCTGAACGTGGTGCCGTACCACGTCTCCGAGACCGACAACCTGGTCGACATGGACGAGGTGGAGCGCCTCGCGAAGGAACACCGCCCCAAGATGATCATCGCGGGCTGGTCCGCGTATCCACGGCAGTTGGACTTCGCGGCCTTCCGGCGGATCGCCGACGAGGTGGACGCCCTGCTGATGGTCGACATGGCGCATTTCGCGGGACTGGTCGCCGCCGGACTGCACCCCAACCCCGTGCCGCACGCACACGTGACCACGACCACGACACACAAGACGCTCGGCGGCCCGCGCGGCGGAGTCATCCTCACCAACGAGGCCGACCTCGCCAAGAAGATCAACTCGGCGGTGTTCCCCGGCATGCAGGGCGGCCCCCTGGAACACGTCATCGCCGCGAAGGCGGTGTCGTTCAAGGTCGCGGCCTCACCCGAGTTCGCGGAACGCCAGTCCCGCACACTCGCCGGCTCCCGCATCCTCGCCGAACGCCTCACCCGCACGGACGTGGCGGCCACCGGGGTGAAGGTCCTCACCGGCGGCACGGACGTCCACCTGGTCCTGGTAGACCTGCGTGACTCCGAACTCGACGGCAGGCAGGCGGAAGACCTGCTCCACGAGATCGGCATCACCGTCAACCGCAACGCCGTGCCCTTCGACCCGCGCCCGCCCATGGTCACGTCCGGACTCCGCATCGGCACACCGGCACTGGCCACGCGCGGCTTCACGGAGGAGGACTTCGCCGAGGTCGCGGACGTGATCGCGCTGGCCCTCCAACCGGAGCCCGACATCGGCGACTTGAGCGCCCGCACGGAGACACTGGCGGCGAAGCACCCGCTCTACCCGCACCTGTCCGAGGAGGGCGACCCCCGATGACCCCCCGCACCCCGGGCGCAGACCTCCCCGAACACCCCGACCGGCTCTGGCGCACACCCGAGCCGAAACGCTCGTACGACGTGATCGTGGTCGGCGGTGGCGGCCACGGCCTAGCGACCGCCCACTACTTGGCGAAGAACCACGGCATCACCAACGTCGCGGTGCTGGAGAAGGGCTGGCTGGCGGGCGGCAACATGGCCCGCAACACCACGATCATCCGCTCCAACTACCTGTGGGACGAGAGCGCGGGCATCTACGAGCACGCGCTCAAACTCTGGGAGGGGCTGGAGGAGGAGCTGGACTACCCGATCCTCTTCTCCCAGCGCGGAGTGCTCAACCTCGCCCACAGCCTCCAGGACGTCCGCGACAGCGTGCGCCGCGTCGAGGCGAACCGGCTCAACGGTGTGGACGCGGAATGGCTGGACGAACGGCAGGTCAAGGAGGTCTGCCCGATCGTCAACACCTCGCCGGACGTGCGCTATCCGGTGATGGGCGGTACCTACCAACCACGTGCCGGCATCGCAAAGCACGACCACGTGGCCTGGGGCCTGGCCCGCTCCGCCGACGCCGCCGGCATCGACCTCATCCAGAACTGCGAGGTCACCGGACTCGACATAGTCGACGGCAGGGTGGTGGGCGTACAGACCACACTCGGCCCGATAGCGGCGGGCAAGGTAGCGCTCTGCTCGGCCGGCCACACCTCGGTCCTGGCGGCCATGGCGGGCATCCAACTCCCGCTCCAGAGCCACCCGTTGCAGGCCCTGGTGTCGGAACTCCTGGAGCCCGTCCACCCGACCGTCGTCATGTCCAACGCGGTCCACGTGTACGTGAGCCAGGCGCACAAGGGCGAGTTGGTGATGGGCGCGGGCATCGACTCGTACAACTCCTATACGCAGCGCGGCGCGTTCCACATCATCGAAGAGCAGATGGCGGCGGCGCTGGAGTTGTTCCCGGTCTTCGCCCGCGCGCATGTGCTGCGCACCTGGGGCGGCATCGTCGACGTCACCCCCGACGCCTCACCCATCGTCGGCCTCACCCCGGTGGACAACCTCTACCTCAACTGCGGCTGGGGAACCGGCGGTTTCAAGGCCACCCCGGGCGTCGGCTGGGTCTACGCCCACACCATCGCCCATGACACCCCTCACCACCTCAACGCCCCCTTCTCGCTCGACCGTTTCACCACCGGCGCGCTCGTCGACGAGCACGGCGCTGCCGCGGTGGCCCACTAGGGAGCCGAACCATGCTGCTGATCCCCTGCCCCTGGTGCGGGCCCCGCGACGAAGCCGAGTTCCACTACGGCGGCCAGGCCCACGTGGCCTACCCGGAGACCCCGGCCGACCTGACCGACGAGGAATGGGCGCGCTACCTGTTCTTCCGCGACAACCCCAAGGGCCCGTTCTCGGAACGCTGGAACCATGCGGCGGGGTGCCGCCGGTGGTTCAACGCGGTGCGGGACACGGGGACGAACGAGATTCTGGGGGTGTATCGGGCGGGGGAGCCGCGGCCGACGGTGAGTGGGCGGGAGGCGATGGTCGATTCTCCGGTGCTTTCTGAGCCACGTCGAGCCTCACCCGTCCCGCCGGCCACTGATGAGCTGAGGCCGTCACCATCAGCCCGCCCCGCCACTGATCAGCTGGGCCCAACACCGTCAGCCCGTCCGGCGTTTGAGGACGAGGCCCTTTCGGGGCCGACGGGGGTCCAGGGGGCGGAGCC